>JAUSGV010000009.1 GCA_030648675.1 Dehalococcoidales bacterium | reverse complement strand
GCGAGGACGAAAGAGCAGGTGCGGGGACGCGTCCCGCCGCACGTTTTCCAAACGCAGGAACAGTTTATGGAGTGCCCTAAGTGCCGCCGCATATACTGGAAAGGCACGCATTGGGAGGACATGGTACGGAAGCTGGAGAAGTTGGAAAAGGAATAAAGTCGTCCTGTCCGTCTAGGGAATAGATTTTCCTTCTTTCAGCTTGTTCTTTAAAGCGTCGTCACCGAGAATCCCTATATTATCAAAGGTGCAGTTGCGTATCTTGCAGTTAAGGAAGGCACACATCCCCCGATAGCCTTTACCCGGTTCTTCTTTGACGACTACGTTATCGAACGTACCGGCGCCGCTGAACGAATAGCCGCTTAATTCACTATTAGTGCCCAGGAGTGAAATAACCGCCGGCCCGAGGAAAGTGCAATTCTCAAAAGTAATATTAGATATTACGGATGTATTCATTTGATTAAACATCAGGGACACGTTGAATTTCTTGCCCTTTACGATATCGCCGGATTTAAATGCTGCAAGCTCCTTGATCGGCTGATAAGTTTCGATCAAGATTTTATGCTTGACCTCTAAATCGACTAATTCGCTGAGGCTGGTATTAAGAACATTTACTTTTTCCTGTAATTTTGCGGAAACGTTCAAGATTTCGTCGCGGGCTTCATCCCTCTGTTGTTTCAGGCCAGAAATCAAATGCCAAATCAGCGAAACAAGAAACAAAAAGGCTAATCCGATGAGGCCGGCGGCAAGGCTGTATACAGCCGCCGTTAATGGCGAACGGTGGATGTAAATAACCTCGATAGCTGCCGTTACCACGGCGGGCAGTATAAATCCCAGGATCCATGAGGACATGTAATCGTGTACCCACTTACGATATTCTTCCCACCCGCGCCGCCAGGCATTTTCTTCCGGATTAAACATACACACTCCCTGCCCTTATAGCAGGAAGTATAGCCAATTTGGGCGTTCGTTGGAATAGCGACGAAGCGATTGGTATAGAGACAGAAAAACGATACGAGGTCTTTAATGGGAAAGAAACCTGTTGGAACATATAATGCAGAAGCTGGAGAGGATCGACTTGAGCTAACGGTTCGAGATCGTACTCCAAGTTCGCATCAAGTCAAGCCATAGACTTCTTCGCGGAAGATTTGATCGAGAGGGACACCGCACCTTTGCAGTGTCCCTCTCGAATATCTTGATCCAACGGCCTCTCTTAAAAACTTATACCCTTCTGAGTTTCAAATAGACGTCGTATATGCCGTCACTATCTCCGCCGTCGAAATGCAGCGGCGCTAGTATTGTCGGATTAACACTGCTTGTCAGAGAATCTGCTGTTGCCTCTGTTAAAGCAAAGGTAAGTGTTCCACCGATTTGGTCGTCAGCACCAATCAAGTCAACGAGATTGCTCACGCCGATTCCTGCCACGGCGACCACTGCAGCCGCTTTTGTTGCTACGGCAGTGAGAGCAGTTCGAACTTTATCTGTTATTTCGTCAGGATCGCCAAGATCATTTTCAAAGCAGGACACCGCGACCAATACGGAAGAATTAATGGCACGCGGTCCGGTAAATCCGAAGATACGCAGATTCTCGTCACCGCTATCGGGACGAGTTTCGCCATCATCGACATCCTCATAGACAGGTGTCGTCGCGCCCTGCGCCGGCGTTCCCGACTCGGCTATTTCTTCCGTCAATGTGGCAAACACCACATACGGTTCGTCCCCGATGTTTGTATTGTCAAACGGCCATGGCATCCAAACATATTCTGGATTGCTTTCGTCGACACAATACAACTTGGCAAAGGTCAGTTCATATTGGTTCGGAGGTGGCGTTGGAGGAGGGGTCTGTCCTCCTTGACCTTGCCCATTGCTGCAACAGCAACAGCAACAAGTATTATCTGGCTGTTTACCGGGTACGCGGATCAGACCAGGATTAAGAGTCGCAACATTGCGATTAATAAGATCTTTTGATGCTTGCATGATCTCAAGAGTTTCTCGATAATCGATTCCCTTGTCGATATCGCGAGTTAAATATTTAGGAGAGAATATTCGGCGGCGTAGTTCATATGGGATTTCTTTATGTGCCTTCACAGCGCCGTTAAGTATTTGTCTCGCATTGGGAATCTGATCGAGCGCTGTTGCAAGCTGCGTATCCAGGTCGGTCTTTGACTCGTCTGGAATATTGTTACAGTAACGTTCAAGTGAATGCATCAGAGCAGAAATAAAGAAATAACCTTCACCATGTGATTCGTATTTCCGAAGCTTCTCTTCGATTGTCCTTTTACAACGCTTATTGCCTTTTAATCTTTTAATTTTGTGTTGAGACGACCTCCCGTAGAGTGAGCGCCTGATCGACATTTGATTTTCTGACGAACACTGTTCCGTTTCTTCCTGTTTTGCCTCCTATCCCTTTTAAAATTGTTAGGGTAGTCCTACGATCTTCACAGAGACGTGATTCAGACCGGTAAACAATATTTGTTTTCTTTCTTCACCACCTCCTTTGCTTCGTGGCTTGGGACATAACGACAAGTTTGAGGGGGCAAACGGCGGTTCTAATTGTTTGCAAGGACGCGGTTCAAATTTCGCGTTGCGTATATCCTTGCGCCACCGTAGGTAGTCGTCCACCGCTATCATCATGATAGACGGCATTTGCAGTCTATTGGAATGACCAAAAGATCATAAGAAGAGTACATATAGTGTCAATTTGAAGGTGCCATTGAGATTTCCGATATACATTGTAGGTCTTGAATACAACGGTGGATAAAGAGTCTATCGCACCGGATGGCCGGTGTCTCCGTCTCTTGATAATAAGGGCTGGAATGTGTAACATATAGAGTTGCTATTAAAATGCAGAACCTATAACATGGAAACCGGAGGAGGATCTCAATTGGGAATCGAACTAACCTGTAAAACACGAGAAGTACTGGGTAAGAAAGTGGCTGCGTTGCGCCGCCAGGGTATCGTCCCGGTGCATCTCTTCGGTCACGGCATGGATTCGCTGTCGCTGGAATGCGATTCGACAGAACTGAAGGGTGTCCTGGCACAGTCCGGCGGCACCAGGCTTATCGACATGAAAGTGGATAAAGCGAAGTCGAAGAAGGTACTGGTCCGCGGAGTACAGCGCAATCCGATCAAAGGCGACCTGCTGCATGTCGATTTCTACCAGGTTAACATGGAAGAAAAGGTCAAACTCGAGATCCCGATCCACTTCACCGGCGAAGCCCCGGCTTTGAAGAACGTCAAAGGTACCGTTCTTGCTCATGAAATTACTCATTTGAATGTCGAGTGTTTGCCTGACGCTATCCCCGACAGGATCGACGTCGAATTGAGTTCCCTTATCAACGAAGGTGATGCAATACATGTCAAGGACATTACCGCGCCGGCCGGTGCTACCATAGTCGATCTTCCGGAACAGTTGGTAGCCAGGGTCAGCGTACCCAAGGTCAAGGAAGAGGTCAAGCCTGAGGTCGCGGCTGAGGCGGCGGCTCCGGTGGAGGGGGCTGAAGGTGAAAAAGCAGTTGCTCCTGAAGCAGGTAAAACAGAATAACGTCTTTCACGTAGGTTATTTAAAAAGCAGACCCGCGAACGCGGGTCTGCTTTTTGGTTTTTTAACGCTGCTGTTGTTCCCGGCGGGCTGTGTCCCAACGAGTCAACTTACAGCCAACCTCGGGCAGCAGTTTAGCCTGTCGATCAACCAGACTGCCGTTATCTCCGGTGAAAATCTCAGGATCAAGTTCCTCGACGTCAATGACAGTCGCTGTCCAACCGGGGCGACGTGTATCTGGGCAGGGGAAGCCAGGGCGGAGATACAAGTTAGGGACGGGGGGGCGGCCAATTTGACACTGGTCGAACACGGCTACTCCGCCAATAACAGCCAGAGGTATAAAGCCTACGAATTTTCCTTCCAGGTACAACCCTATCCCGCGCTCGCCAACCCGATAGCCAAGGCGGAATACCGGCTGATATTGACGGTGGAGAAACCGGGGGAAGCGCCAGTGGAATAAGGTTTTTCACCCTCACCTTAATCCTCTCCCCTCAAGGGAGAGGAAAGAGTAGTTAGCGAGGCTTCGCCTTTGCATACCGTGTTGAAATAAATCCGAAGCACGAAATCCGAAATCCGAATGTCGAAATCCGAGACAAACGGGAAATTGTTACACTGAAAAGTTAAACGTTAAAGATGTGTGCCTTCCCCTCCCTGATTCATTCCCCCGATTTTCATCGGGGTCAGAATGACAATGCTCCAGCGGCGGAAATTCGCAATGACAGTTGGGATATAGGGGAATGGAACGCTGGATACCGGCTTTCGCCGGTATGGTTTTGGGGAGAAGGGGTCAGAATAACAATTTGAGAGACTGCGCGTCTATTTCCGCGTGTGGTGGGAACGTTCGATGTTGACGGCAGCGGTAGCGCCGTCGCCTGCCGCGGTTATGGCCTGGCGGGCGGAATTGGCGCGGATGTCACCCGCGGCATAAATGCCGGGGACGCTTGTCTCCATCTTTTCGTTGGTGACGACGTACCCAAGGGGGTCGAGTTGCAGGACGCCCTTTACATAATCGGTAGCCGGCTTAGACCCGATGGAAACGAAAATTCCGGAAACTTCCAGGGTGGACTTAGCCCCGGTCTTGGTGTTGTTCAGCTTTAAAGAACGGACGAATTGCTCGCCTTCGATAGCGTCGATGGTAGTATCTAATAGGAACGTTATTTTCGGCTCGGCGAAAGCTCTTTCCTGGATGATTGCCTGTGCGGTCAGTTCGCTGCGGCGATGAATGACGATAACTTTAGAGGCAAATCTGGCTAAGTGAAGGGCTTCGCTGACAGCGGCGTTGCCGCCGCCGACAACAGCGACAACGCGATCTTTGAACAAGGCACCGTCGCAGGTGGCGCAATAAGAAACGCCTTTGCCGGCAAACTCGTTTTCGCCCGGTACCCCTAATTTTTGCCGCTGCGAACCGCCGGCGATAATTACCGAATCAGCCGCGAAATCGCCCTCGGAGGTTTTGACGATCTTGTTTCCGTTTTTTATTTCAATGCCGGTTACTTCGCCGGTCAACGTTTTCAAGCCGAATTTCTCAGCCTGTTTCAGCATCAGGCCGCCCAGTTCCAGCCCGTCGATACCGTCGGGGAATCCGGGGAAGTTTTCGAGGAGCTCAGCGTTATTTATCTGGCCGCCAAATAATCCAATTTCAACGAGGAGCGTGTTCAAACGCGCCCTGGCGGTATAGATGGCGGCAGTCAGACCCGCAGGCCCGGCGCCGATGATAATGACGTCGTAATAGGCAGGTTCAGCCATCGAATAAAATCCTCTCCATTTCAATCTTGCTTCTGATTCAGGGCCGAGTCCAGATTCTTTTCCAGTTCCGCCTTGGGGCGGAGGCCAACGATGTGAGAAACGGGCAGGCCGTTCTTGAAGATCAATATCGTCGGAATACTCATAACGTTAAATTTCGCCGCCGACTTCGGGTTCTGATCGACATCAACCTTGCAGAAGTCGATCTTACCGGTGTATTTTTCCGATAATTCATCAATGATCGGAGCCACCATGAGGCAAGGGCGGCACCATGTCGCCCAAAAATCCACCAGTACGGGATTCTTCGCCTTCAGTACTTTTTCGTCAAAATCGGCGTCACTGACTGCTACCGGTTTGCTCATAATACTCCTCCTTAATTTTCTGGCAGAGGTCGTTTTCCGCCATCCGCTTGGCCAGACCGATACCGTTCATTATCGCTTTGGCCTGGCTGCGGCCGTGGGCGATGACGATATTACCGTTCACGCCGAGAAGGGCGGCACCGCCCGACTCACGGTAGTCTACCTTTTTTGCCACCGAATCAACCCCCATATCGCGATGCAGGTCTTCCCTGGAGAGACGGTAAGCTTTAGAGAACCTCTGTCCGGAGTGTATTAGGGAATCCACCCAGTTGGTACCCAGGCCTTCAATGGTCTTCAGAACTATATTGCCGGTAAAACCGTCGGTAACGATTACATCGACCGTACCCTTGGCAATATCATGGCCTTCGATGTTACCGATAAAATTGAGGCTTGTTTTCTTCAGCATGTCGTGGCTTTCCTTGGCCAGCTTATTGCCCTTGCTCTCTTCCTGCCCGTTGCAAAGTAAGCCGATGCGGGGTTTCAGGAACCCGAAGATCTCCCGGGCGTACGTGTTGCCCAGTTGAGCAAACTGGACGAGATGCTCGGGACGGCAGTCGGCGTTAGCCCCTGAATCGATAAGCAGGGAAGGTGTCGTGGCAGCCCCGAGGCTGAGGATAGTGCCTATTGCCGGGCGATCGATACCTTTCAACCTCCCCAGCATCGATAGCGCGGCGAAAAACATCGCACCGGTATTGCCGGCGGAGATGAAGGCGGAAGCCGTGCCTTCTCTGACCATGTTGGTGCCGATAACGATGGATGACTGCCGCTTGTTGGTTACGGCTTCAACGGGATGGTCTTGGAAATCGATCACCTCGGTCGCCTCCACGATGGTCAAGCCAAGCTTGTCCACGTGGCGTCCGGCCAACACGTGGAGAATTTCCTTCCGGCCGACGAGGGCGATCTGTACCTTGTATTCCCCGGCGGCCTTTATCGCTCCTTTAACTATTTCATGCGGGGCGTAGTCCCCGCCTTCAGCATCGACAGCGATTATCATTTGACTCCTTTAGTTTTGCACATTTTCCCACATCTCGCAGCGCCCACCCCACCGTGCGAGCACCTTATTATCGAGTGCAAGCTGGGCGATCTCACAAAGGTTCGGACACGCCTTGCATTCGAAGGACGAGGTTTGATAGCTGGCATCGGTCGCTCCGAAGCCGGCGAAACGGCTCTGCTCCGATTTGTCCTGCATCTGTTCCTGCACGAGCAAGGCAGCGCCGATAGCACCCATTAACTGGTGATGCGGCGGAACCATGATATTAGTCTTCATCTCTTCTTCGAACGCCTTGACGATGGCCTGATTAAATGCTACCCCGCCCTGGAAGACGATCGGCTTCTCGATCTGCTTCCCCAGACCGACGTTATTCAGGTAGTTGCGGACCAACGCCTGGCAAAGGCCGTAGAGAATGTCCTCGATGTGATGTCCCATCTGCTGCTTGTGGATCATGTCCGATTCGCCGAAAACGGTGCAGCGCCCGGCGATCCGTACCGGGACGCGGCTGGTCAAAGCCGTTTTGGCGAATTCCTGGATACCGATGCCGAGACGTAATGCCTGGTGGTCGAGGAAGCTGCCGGTCCCGGCGGCACAAACAGTGTTCATGCCGAAATCGGTAACGATACCGTTTCTGACGATGATAATCTTGCTGTCCTGCCCGCCGATCTCGATGATGGTCTGCACCTCGGGGACATAATGCAGCGTGCCAACGGCGTGGCAGGTGATCTCATTCTTTACGAGGTCGGCGCCGACTATCACGCCTGCCAGAGACCGGGCACTGCCGGTCGTCCCGACGCCGCAAATGGCGGCTTCTGGCGGCAATTGTTGCCGGATTTTCTTCAATCCGTCCTGCACCATTTCGACCGGTTTGCCCTGGGTAGGCTGGTAAATTTGAGCTACCAGCTCGTTATTCTTGTCCAGAGCGGCCAGCTTAGTGGTTACAGAACCGACGTCGATACCAAGATATACTTCCAAAATTAAAATCCTAATTCCTAAATCCTAATTCCTAATTCCGAAGTAATTACGAAATAACCAAGATACAACTACCAAATGCCGATTCTGCGGTCATATCCCGATTTCCTCCGGTTAATACGGGACACCGTATGAGGAATCGAATCGGTGCGGCATCCCGCGAGAACATAGTGAATCGGGTCGAAATACGAAACAATCTAGGCCCCCTGTCATTCCCGCGAAAGCGGGAATCCAGCGTCTTCCCCAACTTCTGGATTCCGTGCCTGCACGCAGAAGTGCGTTATGGCACGCAGGCGTGTCAAAGCACGGAATGGTTTCGAATTTACTATTATTAAATTCAGTTTTTTCTTTTTGAATCATTATACTTTGTTCTGCGCTGACGCGCCAGCAGGTCGACGAAGGCTTCGAGGCGGGTAATAAGCCCGGCCTTAGCCATCTGTTCGTCGCAAAGCACGGTCAATACCGGGATGTTTTCTTTCGTCGACAGCATGATGTTGGAGGCGATTATCTCCGGCATGCAGGTGAATGGTGACAGGTGGATGATGCCGTCGTATTGCCGGTGATGCATCACCTTTTCGCCAACCGATTCCCAGCCTTCACCCCCGATGTCGCGTTTAAGATAGGGGTACGCGGCACGGTGCAGTCTCTCCTTTTCATCAACACCCAGCGGATTCAAAAAGAAGTTGAATTTCGTCCATTCCGAAACGAAGGTCGTTCGCCTTACCTCAACCCCGAGTTTGCCCAATTCGGTCTCTATATCGAAGTTGGAGAACGGTTCCAGTAGGACGTAAAACTCGCCGATGATGCCGACAACGAGGGGATGGGCATTTTCATCCAACGGAATACCCTCGAATCGGCAGGCATAATCCCACTTGGCTGCCTTCAGCTCACGGTTGTCTTTCGCCGCATCGATCGATTTGACGGCGCCGGCTAGCACCTGGTTGGCGGTGCCTTTGACCTTTTCTGCTGCCCGCATACGCTGGGTGCTCCGTTCCGCTTCGTCCAGGGCATTCAACTTTTGCAGGCCGAAACGAAAAGCGGAAATGATATCGAACCAGGAAGCGTTGTTCGCGAGGCGTTTCACGGTGCGGAACAAGCCGGAGAGTTTATCGTCGGAAACACCGACTTTTACGATCTTAACGTTGTTGAATCCCAAATCCTGGAGGATCTGCTGTTGAATATTAGCGTAATAACCGAGACGGCAAATACCGTTTCCCGCCGGCATCAGAATAGTATCGGCACCCGACTCGGCCGCTTCGATGATATTACCCGTGGTCAGTTTGAACGGAATGCACAACCCCTCGGGAGAATATTTGGCGCCCAGGGACAGCGTCCTCTGGCTGGTAGCGGGAGGGATAACGTAGTCGACATCCAGCCGCTCGAAGAGGGCTTTGAAGGGTATATACAGATTGCCCATGTGGGGCAGACTAATGCGCAATTAACTTTCCTTTTTTCCGGCGGTGCAGCATGTCGGTGAAGGCTTCCAGGCGGGTGACGAGGCCGGCTTCGGCAGTATGTTCTTCGAGGGTAAGGCTCATGAACGGGACCGATTTCAACCGAGCCGCCTGCCGTCGTACCATGTCCATCATCAAGGAGTCGGGGCCGCAGCCGAATGCGGTGATGCCGATAACACCGTCGACTTTATTGCCAAGGTAGTGTTCTCCGGCACCGACGATTTCGTCCTCGTAAGTCCAGTAAGGCTTGCCGACGAGACGGGTTACCGCCGAGGACAACGCGGATGGTGCCAGCATTTCTGAGGTCACTACGCGGCAGCCCGCCTGCTCGAGTCTGTGGACGAGGCGGTGGTTGACATAATCATCGTAAAGGAGGTAGGGATGTCCGATTAGGGCGATGGTAGTGCGCGCCGTCGCGGCGTGAGCCGGTTTTTGGGTTTCGTCCATCGCCTGAGACAGGGTGAGCTGTTTGCTTACCATTCTGTCACGGTGTTCACGGTACGATTGCCAGGCGGCGGTAGCGGCGCGGCGGATACGCAGAGGGTCGGGGGTAAAATGCCGCCCCAGCCGGTAAATTTCCCGATAAAGTTGGCTCTTGCCTTTGCCGATATCTATATCGACATCGAGTATGGGTGGACATTCGGGGATAACCGCGCGCGTCATGTCCGGCAGACCGAGAAACTTGGAGCAGTTGATCACGTTTTTTCGGGTACTCCTGACGGCGGGAATAAAAACGTAGTCGCACCGGTCGACGAGGGAAAGAACATGTCCCAGAAAAACCTTCGCCGGCAGGCAGGTATCGGCCACGACGCGCGATGAACCAGCCGCCAGCATCGCCGGAGTAGTCGGGGGTGAAACGACGACCTCGGCTCCCAGGGCTTCAAAGAAGACCTGCCACATAGGCCAGTATTGATAGTAGAGTAAAGCTCGCGGTAGTCCTATCTTCTTCATAGCTTCGTTATGTTCCTATTATAGGTTTAAGGAGCTATTAAATCTACAGGATAGACGGGCATGGTTGACGCTTGTTTTTACTTGCACCCGATACATTATTATGATATGATTTAGCGAAGTAAAGTGGGTGTACTCCCACTTTTTTGTTGTTATGGGAAAAATATAAAGGAGCCGAGCGGAGATGAAGAGCGATTTTTTGCTCGCCATAACTCAATTATCGGCAGAGAAGAATCTTTCTAAGGAAGTTGTACTGGCGGCCGTGGAGAACGCGCTGGTCTCGGCTTACCGTAAAGATAATTTTGCTCCTAACCAGAACATTTCAGTAAAAATCGACCAGGCCACCGGCCGTGTTATCGTGTGGGCGGAAAAGACAGTCGTAGAAAAGCCCGCCGATATCCGTGCCGAGATATCGCTGGCGGAGGCAAGCCGCGTCAAAAAGGGTGTTCAGCTTGGTGAAGTAGTCACCGTCGAAGCTACCCCGCAGAATGCCGGCCGTATTGCCGCCCAGACAGCGAAGCAAGTTATTTTGCAGAGGCTGCATGAAGCCGAGCACACCGCCATACTGGATGAATTTGCCGGCCGGGAAGGAGATGTCGTTTCCGGCGTCGTGCAGCGAATAGAGCCGAGACAGGTCTTGATCGACCTGGGCAGAACCGAGGGTGTGTTGCCTCCGGTGGAACAGGTTTCGAGCGAGCGTTACCGCGTGGGGCAAAGACTGCGGGCTATTATCATGGAAGTCGCCCAAACCGGTAGCGGTCCCAAGGTCGTACTTTCGCGATCTCATCCTGATTTCTTGCGCCGGCTTTTCGAAATGGAGGTACCGGAGTTTTCCAACGGTATAGTCGAGATAAAGTCAATTGCCCGGGAAGCAGGCTCCAGGAGCAAAGTAGCCGTGGCCTCCCGTCAGGAAGGGGTTGATCCGGTGGGTTGCTGCGTCGGGTTGCGCGGCATCCGGATACAGAACATCGTCAACGAACTGCATGGAGAAAAGATCGATGTCGTTCTCTGGAATGCCAACCCAAATACTTTTATCGCCAGTGCTCTAAGCCCCGCCCAGATCGTCGGGGTAGGGTTGAACAAAGAAGACAATATAGCCACCGTAATTGTCCCGGACCGCCAATTATCGTTAGCTATCGGCAGAGAGGGGCAAAATGTCAGATTAGCGGCAAAATTGACCGGATGGCGTATCGATATTAAAGGCCTCTCGGTGGCGGAGGCGGAAAAAGCCGAAGCCGATAAAGCGAAAAAAGCGGCTGCCGAAGCCGCCGGGATTGTGGAAGCTCCGGCGCTGGAGCCGGTTTTGTCGGCCGCGGAAACGGTGGTTCCGGGGACAGCTATTGCGGCAATCCCGGTAGCTGTGGTTCCTGCCGGAAAGACGCCCAAAAAGCCAACCCTGCGGTTTGCCGAAGAGATTTTGGCGCCGGCAGCGACCCAGGTTGCCGCTAAGGCAAAAAAGAAGAAAAAGGGCGGGAAAGAACGTGAAGGCGACGAGGGCGGCCGGGGTCGGAAAGTTCGCGATGAGTTGGACGTTTCTATAGATGAGGAAATCTATTAATGCTCCACCGAGCAAGGCGAAGCCGCAGCGCACCTGTGTTACCTGTCGACAGGTAAAGACGAAACACGAACTAGTCCGGCTGGTGAGGACCGCCGACGGTAGCGTCGAGATCGACATCAGCGGAAAGAAGAATGGACGCGGCGCTTATCTGTGCCGTTTACGCGAATGCTGGGAAACCGCTTTGAAAAGCGGCCGGCTGGAACACAGTTTAAGTACCGCTATCGACCGGGAACACCGGGAGTTGCTGGTAAAATCAGCAGAAGAACTTTTCTCCGACGCTTAAACAGCGTTGACGTTCGAAGGAGTAAATTTGGTGGCAGCCGATAGACCGGAAAATACCGCGAACAACCAGGTTGGGACTAATGTTGCCGCGACGGCTACGGCCAGCGCTCGCACCATCGAGATTCCAAGTTCCATTACTGTCAAGCAACTGTCTGAACTGTTGCAGGTCAGCAGTATCGACGTTATCAAGCGGTTGATGAAAAGCGGCATTATGGCCAACATCAACCAGTCGGTTGATTTTGAAGCCGCCTCGGCAGTGGCTACCTCATTAGGGTTCCAGTCCAAACTCAAGGCAGTAGTCGGAGCAAAGTCGGTTAGCCTTATCCGCGAAATCAAGAACCAGCAACTCCACGAGGTCAAGGGAGAAAACATTGGTTTGAAATCACGGCCTCCCGTGGTTACGGTGATGGGCCACGTCGACCACGGAAAAACCCGTCTGCTCGACGCCATTCGCCATACCAACGTAATGGGCGGGGAAGCCGGTGGTATCACCCAGCACATCGGTGCCTACCAGGTCGAAGTCAACGGACAGAAGATCACCTTCCTCGATACCCCGGGCCACGAGGCATTTACCGCCATGCGCGCCCGCGGAGCACAGGTGACTGACATTGCCGTCCTGGTAGTGGCTGCAGATGATGGCGTCATGCCGCAGACACTGGAAGCCATAAACCATGCCAAAGCCGCCGGCGTACCTATCGTGGTGGCGATCACCAAAGTAGACAAGCCGGAAGCGAATCCCGACCGTATCAAGCAGCAGTTAGCTGAGGCCGGGCTGGTGGTGGAGGAATGGGGCGGCGAAACTATAGCCGTCGAAGTATCCGCACGGGCAAACAAGAATATCGACAAGCTGTTGGAAAATCTACTTATCGTAGCCGAGATGGAAGAACTTAAGGCCGATCCGCACAAGTCCGCCGAAGGCGTTGTCATCGAAGCCAATATGGATAAGAGCAAGGGTGCCCTGGCTACAGTGCTGGTGCACAACGGAACCCTGCGCGTGGGCGATATTATCGTCGTCGGTGATTCCTGGGGAAAGATCAAGGCCATGTTCAACTCGGACGGCAAACAGGTTAGGAAGGCCGAGCCGGCGACCCCGGTAGAAATTCTCGGCCTGTCGGTAGTGCCGTCGGCCGGCGACAACTTCAGTGTCGCCGCCGGTGAAGCACAAGCCCGTTCGTTAGTGGAGAAGC
>JAUSGV010000006.1 GCA_030648675.1 Dehalococcoidales bacterium | reverse complement strand
GTTCGCGACAGCATCGTTAATAGGCGTGAAGAGCATTATTATCCGCTCTCGCAACAAGAGCGAGTAAATGTCCCAGAATCTTTCCCCTCGAGGTCCGGTCTCGACGACACCGGGTATTATGTTCATTGGGTCGATATTCATGGCTTCTTTTCCTCCTCTTTTTTCTCTTCTTCGTTATCTTTTCGGTGACCAGTTTTCCTCTGTTTTTCAGGAGCCGCTGCAGGTTCTTTTTCCGGAACTGAGGCAGGTTCTTTTTCCGGAGCCGCGGCCATGTTGATTTTTGCAACCTCGGCCAACCTCTGCAAAGTGTTTCTCGTGAGCATTGTGTTTTTAATAGTCTCGCGTTTTTGGGGAGTGTTCAAGATGCTTCTGGCTTCTTCTTGCTGAAGGTCGTCGATCGTTTTCACTGTATTTTCAATTTCAGTATCTATTTCAGCGTCGCTGACTTCAATCTTTTCCTCTTCCGTAATTTTTCCCAAAACGAGAGACTGCCTGACCTGATTAGCGGCAAAAGTATGCAATCCCTCGTGGAACGCTTCCGGCGTCTTGTTTATACGTTTAAGGTAGGCTTCCATTTCTTCCCGGCCGCGGGGGAAACGTTGATTGATAATCCGATTTACCTCGGCTTCAACCAAAACCGGCGGGAATTCGATTTCCGAGAGGGCAACAACAATGCCAAGAACCTTATCCTCGAATTTTCGGGTAGTGCTTTGTTCGATGCTTTGCGACAGATCTTTCACAATGGCCTGGCGGAGTTCGTCCAAAGTTTTATATTTCACATCTACCGAAGTAGCGAACTTATCGTCCAATTTCGGTAGTATTTCCTGGCTGACATCCTTGACTTTTACCTTAAACACCGCGTCTTTCCCCACCAGATCGGGCTCCGGATAATCGGCGGGTATTGGCAGCGTGAACTCTTTAGTTTCACCCTTCTTCGTTCCGTTGAGCTGGTCGGCAAAACCGGGAACCGGTACGGGATTTCCGCGCTTCAGTTGATAAGGCACGTCTTTCTGCTCGGAAAAAGGCTTATCACCGATCTTACCTTCAAGGTCGATAATCAGTAAATCACCATAGTCTGAAGAGCGAAGTTCTATCGATTCCCAGTTGGCGTTGCGATGGCGCATGTCGTCGATAACGGCGTCTACCTGGGCGTCCGTCACTTCTCGAGCGGCTTCTTGCTCTATTATAATGTTTTTATAATCGCCCAGCTTTACGCTCGGCTTTAACGGAACAACTGCCTTGAAGATCAATGGCTCGGTTTGCGTCACGTCGATCTGCGGCTGAGCAAACGGATCGATTTCCTGCTCTTTGAGGGCCTTTTCGTAAGCATCGGGAATTAACCTATCCAGGGCATTTTCAAAAAGGCGGTCCTTGCCGATATGGCGTTCCAGCACGGGCCGCGGAGCCTTACCTTTACGAAATCCCGGCACGTTGGCCTTTTTGACCACACGCTCGTAGGCTTTTTCCATGGACGCTTCGACTTCGGCCGGCTCCATCTCGATAGTCAAAAACGCCTGGCTGTTTTCGATCTTTTCCTTGGTTACTTTCAACTATCCCTCCCTAAACGCTTCACAGGTGCTTGAATTAATCATAGCGTATTTTTAAATGTAACTCCGCCAGTTGTGCTTCGGTAACGGGCGAAGGAGCGTTTAACGTTAAATCGGCGGCTTGCTGGTTTTTCGGGAATGCGATCACTTCGCGGATGGTATCTGCCCCCGCCAGCAACATGACAAGGCGGTCGAGTCCCAAAGCGGTACCGCCGTGCGGCGGTGCTCCATAATCGAAAGCCTCCAGCATGTGCCCGAATAGCTGTTCGATCTCTTCGTCGGCGTAACCGCGCATACGGAAAACCTGTTTCTGTAAGTCGCGGGTATAAATTCTCAGGCTGCCGCCGCCGAGTTCGTACCCATTGCAAATCAAATCATAACTATGCGAGCGGACTTTCTCCGGGGCACTTTCCAGCAGCGGAATGTCTTCTTCGACGGGCAAAGTAAAGGGATGCCGAACAGGCTCCCATTCCCCAGCCTTGTCCCCCTTTTCCAGCAACGGGAAATCGACAATGAAACTGAAATTGAGTGTATTCGGGTCGGCCAATTTAAGCCGCCGCCCGATTTCGCGCCGCAGTTCGCTCAGGACGGTGTTAACGAGTTTGGGTTTACCGGCTACGATGAGTAGCAGGTCGCCAACGTCCGCGTCGAGGCGGCGGGCAATAGTCAGAACCTGCTCCAGCGTCAGATACTTGGCGGCGACCGACTTCACATTTTCCATGGTCAGTTTATCCAACTCTCCGGGGGTTGTGCCGAGAGCGACGGTGACGACGCCGCCGGCACCCAGTCCGCGGACGAACTGGTTAAGCTCCTCGAGCTGGCTGCGGGAATAGCCGCCGCAGCCGGGAGCGACGATGCCTTTTACTTTGCCGCCGGCGGATATCACCGAGCGGAAAACGGAAAATTCAGTTTGGGATGCGATGTCGGAAAGGTCTTTGATCTGCAAACCGAAGCGGAGGTCCGGTTTATCGCAGCCGTAGCATTCCATCGCTTCGTGATAGCTGAGCCGGGGGAACGGTCGAGTGAGCTTAACGTCCGGCCGGAGTTTTTCCACCACGAACACCACCATATCTTCCATCAACCGGATGATATCTTCCTCTTCGGCAAAACTCATTTCGATGTCGATCTGGGTGAACTCGGGCTGGCGGTCGGCACGGGTATCTTCGTCGCGAAAACACTTGGCAATCTGAAAATATTTTTCCATGCCCGCCACCATGAGTAACTGCTTCATCTGCTGGGGTGACTGAGGCAAAGCGTAGAATTTGCCTGGATGCACGCGGCTCGGCACCAGGTAGTCTCGGGCTCCTTCCGGAGTGCTCTTGATCAAAATAGGGGTTTCGATCTCGATGAAACCCAGCTCGTCCAGGAAATCGCGGATAAGCTTGACCAGCTTATGCCGGAGAATGATCGTTTTCTGCATGGGCGGGCGACGGAGGTCGAGATACCGATATTTAAGTCGCAAGTTTTCGTCCACAACGGCCTCTTCGTTGATATAGAAAGGAGGCGTTTTTGACGCATTCAGGATGGTTATTTTTTTAGCGGCAATCTCGATGTCGCCTGTAGGTATCTTCGAATTCTCCGTCCCCTTGGGCCGGCGAGAAACCTCGCCGGAGATGGTGATGACGTACTCATTGCGCAGCTGTGTAGCCCTTTCGTGACAGGCGTCCGCTATCTGCGGGTTGAAGACGACCTGAGCCACTCCCGAGCGGTCGCGGAGGTCGATAAAGATAAGTCCGCCGTGATCGCGGCGGCGGTCGACCCAACCAGCCAGCGTAACCTGCTGACCGACATGCGTTTTGTTTAATTCACCACAATTCTGATTTTTGAGCAATGCTAGAGTCTCCGCGGTTTAGTCTGAAATTGACCAATTGTTTGATTATAGCCTAAGGGCAGGCATACTTCAACAGGCTCAGCCGCCTCACCACATGTAAAAAGGCGAGGTCATTGCTGTTACCCCGAGCGTAGCCGAGGGGAGCAAGGCCTCGCCTTGTGAAATCGTCACCCATCTTTTCGCAGCGCTGCCATTCCGGACTTGATCCGGAATCCAGCGTCTCCGATCCCCAATCCCTAATCCCCAGTCCCAAGGATTGCCTTAAACCCGAGCATTATGTCATACTGATTGGCGATATGTCGGCCGACAAGACAGACGCATCGCCAATCCTCGTTTTGGTCACCGCTAGCAGCGGAGAAGAAGCCCATCGCATCGCGGACAAACTGCTGGCCGAACGCAAAGCAGCCTGCGTCAATATCATTTCCGGGGTCAGTTCCTTCTTCTGGTGGGACAGGAAGGTTGATTCGGCGCGGGAAACGCTCCTCCTTATCAAGAGCAAGAAATCGCTGCTCCACGATGTGATCTAGCTGGTAAAAGCCATCCACTGCTATGAGGTGCCCGAGATCATCGCGTTACCCATTATCGGGGGAAACCCGGATTATTTAGAGTGGATAGAGACGGAAACTCGATAGAAGACTATCCCGAGCACTTCGAGTGATTTCGTAATCGCCTTTAAGACAGCGTGAATACGATAATCGCCTGCCCAGTCAACCTGCTATCGACAACCGGCAATTACTCCGGCAAGGAGCTTCGCCCCTTTGCATACCTTAATAAAATAAATCCGAAATCCGTCCCGATTTCATACGGGACGATCATCGCTTTACCCATTATCGGAGGTAATTAATCATTCAGTTTTATTTGTTTTTCCCTTCATCTCTAGTGTAGTGTCTCGTAAATATATTTACATAGCTGTCTGCTTCCCTCGAAAGAGGAGGAAGGACTCTCCCCCCTTTGGAAAAGGGGGACTAAGGGGGATTTTGAGTTGTCACTTGTTATCCTCATCTGTAAACCCTTTTGTAAGACACTACACTAGGGTTTTAATACCTGTAATCGGATAGTTAGTACCATGATCAAGGCTAGAACCAAGAACGGAAGACTCAGGAGGTTCACTAATTCCCAGTTTGCCTTATAGAGGACTGTTCCGGTTAACAGAATTGCCAGCGCCTGGAGAGTAGAAACAACGAAATCATTGGCCCCCTGAGCCTTGAAGCGTTCACTTGGGTAGTAGCTACGGGTTAGCATTACCGTTCCGGCAACAAAAAGGAAATTCCACCCGATCCCTATTGAAATAAGTGCCACCAAATAGTTGAAAAAGTTGTGACCTGAAACGGCGATGGTGACACCGGTAAACATTATAACCACGCCAAGCACTTGTAACAACTTCAGTCCCAGCCGCTCAAGGAGAAAACCGGTAAAGAGCGAAGGCAGATACATGGCAATGATATGACCCTGTATGACCAACGCCGTATCTTCTAAACTAAAATGGTCCATCACGTGCATACTCAATGGTGTAGCCGACATGATGAAGCCCATTACGCCGAAGGCGACAGTGCTGGACAAGACTGCAACCAGGTAGCTTCGCTGCGCCATAACTACCCGCAGCGGGCGCTCGGTACTCATGACGACGTTCTCCTTCGGGACTATATTCTTGAGAAATAACAGGCAGAGCGTCGAGATAGCATAGAGAATCGCCATGGCAACGAAAGACCCCGAATAAACGCCGGACGTAATCCAATCCTTGGCACTCCTGCCGATTTCGGGCCCCAGAAATCCAGCCAGTATCCCTCCGATTAGTACAAACGAAACCGCCCTTCCGGTGTAAGAACTTTCTACACTTTCGGCAGCGGCAAACCGGTATTGCAGGATGAAAGCACTATTCCCGCCCATAAGCAGTAGTGCCAGGCAGAACAAAAAGAAGCTATGTACTATAATTGCCAACGCGGCCCCCAAAGCGGCTACTGAAGCACCGATAGCCGCCAGGATAAACCCGCGCTTTCGTCCAATCCGTTTCATCAGGAGGGCAGCGGGTATAGTAGTAATAGCGACACCGATTACGCTGGCGGCGATTGGTAATGTCGCCCATACGGGTGAAGGTGCCATCTGCGAACCGACAATCCCACCGAGCAGAAGAGCCAGCGGCGCCCCGGAAAATCCAATCGCCTGACACACGCTCAAAATGATTACGTTCCTCCCCAATCGGGGCACGGTAACCAAAGCGTTAGTTATTAAAGCGTGCAGTCTTCTAAACATAGAACTAATTCCGCATTCCAGGGTTGCGTTATGCAGCGCCCGGCACCCGTGGAAGCGGTTAACTTTACGATTGCTGTTGGCGAAAGTCAATGAGTGTTACGCGGGGGCCTAGCGGGAGATATCGGTGGCTTTGCGCCATTTGATCTTTTGTTCGAGGCGGACGTCTTCGTTAGTGGGTTTGTAGCGAGCGAGAAATTCGTGTTTGAACAATGAGAATTTACCTTCGGCAATAGCCCCTCGTACCTTTTCCATGAGGTGGGCGAGGAAGGTCAAATTATGCATGGTGGCCAAACGGTAGAAAAGCAGTTCCCGGCTGTTAAAAAGGTGGTTCAAATACGCCGCAGAGAAGGTTCGGCAGGCATAACAGCCGCACCCCGGGTCGACCGGCCATTCCCTTTCCCGGTAGACAGCGTTACCGATATCGACGCGGCCTTCCGGCGTAAAAAGGGCACCGTTCCGGGCGACACGCGTCGGTAAAGCGGAGTCGAACATGTCGATACCGCCGGATACTCCCTCGAGAATATCTTCGGGGGAACCTACCCCCATCAGGTACCGCGGCTTGTTTTCCGGCAGCCAGATGGTCGTCGAGCCGACGATCGAATTCATTACCTTTTTAGGCTCGCCCAGGCTCAAGCCGCCGAGGGCATAGCCGGGGAAATCGAGGCCAACTAAATACTCGGCGGACTGCTGACGCAATTCCGCGAAAACCCCGCCCTGCACAATAGCGAAGAGCGATTGTCCATGGCGATGATGTGCGTAAAGGCACCGCTCCGCCCAGAGATTAGTCCGGGCCACCGCGGCCGCGACCTTTTCGGCGAAGGCATCGGACGGGGGACACTCGTCAAGGACCATAGCGATGTCCGAACCGAGCTTCTCCTGGTACTGCACAGCCAGTTCCGGGGTAATCAAGTGCTCGGAGCCGTCGATATGCGAACGGAAGGTAACGCCGTCGTCATTTACGTTCCGCAGGGTCGCTAGGCTGAAGACCTGGTAGCCGCCACTGTCGGTGACGATGCCTCCGTCCCAACCCATAAATTTATGCAGGCCGCCCATTTTCTCGATCAGCGGGATACCGGGGCGAAGGTAAAGGTGGTAGGTGTTGGAGAGCACCATTCCGAACCCGATTTCCCGCACGTCGTCAGGCGTAAGTGCCTTGACCGTACCCTGAGTAGCGACCGGCATAAAGACAGGAGTCGGCACCGTCCCGTGAGACGTGGTCAATTCGCCCAATCGGGCTCGGTCTTCAGTTTTGACGAGACGGAACAAAGGAGTCATGTGTTTTTCGAGTATATTTTTTATTTTTACTTTTTTGTATTAAGTTTTATCTTTGGTCACTGCCGCTCGAGAGCTTTTTCGTCGAGGTATCCCTGCAATAGAACCGCCGCCGCAGCCGCGTCGTCATGCATTTTCTCTTTTTTATTTTTTATATTTGATCTTTTATTTTTAGTTCCCGCCTCACGCATCAGACGCTGTGCATCGAGCGTGGTGAAACGTTCGTCGCGCAATTCGATGGGCACGTTCGTTTGCTGCTTTAGTTTTTCGACGAACTCCAGGACTTTTTCGGCCTGCTGACCGATACCGCCGCTCAAGGAGCGGGGCAGGCCGGCAAGGATCTGCCCTGCGTCGTGTTTGTTCACGAGATCGATTATCGACGCAACATCTAGTTCGTCTTTTTTACGGTCGAGAATCGTTAACGGCGTAGCCAAAATGCCTAGCGTATCGCTCATGGCCACGCCGATACGCCTATCGCCGATATCGAGAGAAAGAATACGTTTCATAAATAACCAATAACCAAGATACAATAACCAAAAAATAACCAAGATACAAGAGACAAAAACTAAACTGAAGAACGCCAGCGCTGGATTGGGTAACAAAGGTGAAATCAGTTCCCCTCATCTTAATCCTCTCCCGCAAGGGGCGAGGAAATGCTTGCTCGTAGTCAACGCTTATTTGGAACTGGCTTGAATAATTTTCGAAACAAGCTGCAGGGCGGCATCGAGCTGAGATTTATCTTTCCCGCTTCCCTGAGCAAGATTGGGTTTACCGCCGCCACCGCCACCGGCGATTTTGGCAACCTCGCGGACTATCTTGCCCGCATCGAAGCCTTTAGCTACGAGGTCGGGAGTTACGGACGCAACAAATGCTGG
>JAUSGV010000183.1 GCA_030648675.1 Dehalococcoidales bacterium | reverse complement strand
TTTCGGATTTCGTGCTTCATGCTTCGGATTTTGTTTGTTACAGTATCTTGGTGATTTCGCATGATATTTGCTAATATTCTTTAGCGATACCCTCGGTAAAAGGAGCGATTATGGACGAAAGAGCCGACTGTATATTCTGCCGGATTGCGGATGGCAAGATTAAATCTAATATCCTTTATCAGGACGAGGAGTTGCTGGCCTTCCCGGATATCAATCCCCTGGCGCCGACGCATATCCTGATAATCCCGCGAAAACACATCGCCTCGGTGGCCGAAATGCCGACACAAGACGCTCACCTGATCGGAGATATGGCGAAATTAGCCAAAAAATTGGCCGGTGACAACGGCATCGCTGAAAAAGGGTTTCGCCTGGTGATCAATAACGGTCCGGAAGGAGGGCAGGGCGTGAACCACCTGCACATGCATCTTTTGGGCGGACGCCAGCTTGGCAGCAAGCTGGGCTAAGGTTTACAGAATTTCAGATAAAAGAGCAGGCCGGCAATCGTCTTCGCGTCACAGATCTTCCCTGAAGTAATTAACTCCGGTATCTTGTCCACCGCTGTTGGAATTACTTTGATCTCGTCCGTATCTTCCGCGGTTAGCCGGGCCGGAACCAGGTCCGTTGCCAGGTACAGATGAAGAAATTCGTTGCTATAGCCGGGCGCCGAATAAAATCCCGTCATCCGCATCACTGTTTTCGGGGAATACCCGATCTCTTCTTGCAGTTCGCGCCGTACCGCTTCTTCAACGTCTTCACCCGGCTCGATGCCGCCGGCCGGCAGCTCCAGTAAGGCTTTACGGGTGGGCAGCCGGTATTGCTCCACCAGCAAAATGTAGCCTTTCGCGTCGACGGGAACGGCTACCATGGCCTCGCTGTGATCGATGATTTCTCGTGTTTTTTTTACCCCGCCGGTAGAAGACACCGTGTCGACATGGAGCTTTAGTATCTTCCCGGAAAATATCATCTGGCTTGAAATGACTTTTTCTTTAGCCATGTTAAGCATCCGATTCCATGTGGCTGACCATTGCCACCTCGTCGCAGTTCGGGAATTTGGGGCATCGGTAGCACTCGTTCCAGACCTTATGCGGCAGAGTCATTTTTTCCACGGTAGAAAAGCCCATGGTACTGAAAAAATCCGGCTTGTAGGTCAAACAAAAGACTTTCGGTATGCCTAACCCTTCCGCCTCTTTCAAACAGGCCTTTATCAGGCGGTTGCCGATGCCTTTTCGCTGGCTATCTTCCGCGACGGCGACCGATTTGATTTCCGCCAGGTCCGACCAGTTGACGTGGATGGCGGCACAGGCGATAACTTTATCGCCTTCGCGTACGACAAAGAAATCGCGGATGTTTTCATAGATCTCACTGAGCGGTCGGGCGAGCATTTCGCCGTTGTCCGCAAAAGAATTTATCAGTTGCTGGATCTGAGGTGCGTCTTTGATCCTGGCTTTTTCAATTTTTGCCATGTTATGGTTTTCCTTTTAGTTTTTGCTCCAGAGTCGCGTAGAACGATGTTTCCGGATGGATACGGAGAAAACGTACCGTTTTCGAGCTGTGTTTAACGGTCACCCTGGCTCCGGTGAATAGCGGCACGTTGATATGGCCGTCGACGCTTAATATTGCCGGCGTGGTGCTGACCACGTGCAGTTGTACGACGGTTTGGCGGTCGAGTACCATGGGAAAGCCCGTGCCGAGATGCGGGTTGATCGGCACGAGCAGAAATTCCTTGGCCTGCGGGTAAAGGATGGGACCGCCGGCAGCCAAGGCATAGCTGGTGCTTCCCGTAGCCGTGGCGGCGATAACTCCGTCCGCCTGGTAGGTCGTGAACCGGGCACCGTCGATAGTGGTCTCGACGTGGATCAATCTTACCGCGGCTCCCCTGGCCACGACCGCATCGTTTAACGCGTAGAAAGTTTGCGGTTTTTCCGTTTGCGTGTCCGCCGGGCAAAAATCCGCTTCTACCAGATACCGCTCGTCGATATAGCCTTCGCCGGCGATAAGAGCGGGCAATTTTTCAATGACTTCGTCAACGGTCAGTTCAGTCATAAAACCGAACCGTCCCATATTCACCCCGGTGATCGGCGTTCCCGTCGGAATGGCGACCTGTGCGGCACGCAGGATCGTGCCGTCGCCGCCGACGCTGATTATCAGGTCGGTATCGCCGACTCTCTCTTTTTGCTTCTCCCATTCCCACGCCGAGCCGACCCAAACCGAAAGCTTCCTTGCGACCAGGAAGTTTTCCACCTTTTTGCTCAAGGTGTGCGTAGCCTCTTTCAGCGGGTGATATAAAATGCCGATCTTTTTCATAGCCATAGCGAAGGTAATTATATCGTCAAGAAAGCTGAACCGTCCAATACCTGGAATCATTTAGCCTCGAAGGCCATACCGGCGAAAGCCGGTATCCAGAACGATTTTAGGTTTTTTCTGGATTCCGTTCCCGTATCAAGTACGGGACAGGTTTTCAACGGAATGGTTATAGAGGTGAAGCTAGTCCATTATCTTGTACATGTTCTCGTAGGCTTTGCGGAAGTTGGGGTCGGCCTTCTCCAGAGTGTTTTTCAATGCGGTCATTTTCCTGGCGAACTCGGCCTGGTTTTTGTTCTTTACGATGTCCGCCCAGAGTAGGGCGTTTTTTCGGAACATTTCCTCGATCTTTGTTGCCCCGGTCATATTCATTTGCAGCGAAGCGTAAAACTCGGCGTCTTCGGAGACGACGCTTTCCGCGAGCGTGAGTAAAAGTTTGTAGCTGCCGCCGCCGATATCGGCCATCGGTTTTAGCTTGCCGAAATTAGCCAGCGTTTCGGCGGCGACCAGGCCGACGAAGTGGGACAGCCCGAGCACGACCGACATCATTTCGTCGTGTTCTTCCGGCGTCATTATCGCGACCTTCGCCCCGGATTTTTCCAGGAATTTCTTGACCCTGTCCGCCAGTTCGGTTTCTTTGTCGTTGGTCGGCGTGAGGACGAAGTTTTTATTGGTGAGGTCCTTCGCTCCCGGTCCGAATAGCGGGTGTGTGCCCAGTACCGAAGCCGATGCGAGGTGCCGGTGCATCGCGGCGACCGGTGCTGCCTTGACGGAAGTGACATCCAGTACGATCTGTCCTGGCTGGACGTGAGGTTTGAGTTCCTTTACTACCGACTCGAAGTTGTCGATGGTTACGGAAATGACCACCGCATCGGCGCCTTTTACGGCGGCAAGGTCGTCCGAGGTTTCGACGCCGAGCTGCTCTTTGGCTTCTCGCAGCTTCTGTTCGTTGCGGCCGATCACCAGGACTTCTTTGCCTTGCTTTTTCAGGAAATTGGCAAACCACCAGCCCATTTTGCCGGTGCCGCCGATGATGGCTACTTTCATGAAGCTATTTTAACCTTGACAATAACGCGCGTCAATTGATACTATTTTTCTGTTTCCCCACGATTGCAGGCAAGTGATGGCGAGACTGCTGGATTCGATCGATAGCCCGGCCGATTTATCGGGGCTGACCGCAGTGGAATTGAAGCAATTAGCTCAAGAGATCAGAGAAGAGCTAGTCGCCGTCGTTTCCGCTAATGGCGGCCATCTCGCGTCTAATCTTGGCGTAGTCGAGCTTACCCTGGCCCTGCACCGGGTATTCAAGAGCCCCCGTGACAAGATAATCTGGGACGTAGGTCACCAGACCTATACCCACAAACTTCTTACCGGCAGGAAAAGCCGCTTCTCCACGCTTCGTCAGAACGGCGGGCTGTCCGGTTTCACTTGTCGCGAGGAAAGCGAACACGACCCGTTCGGCGCCGGACATGCCAGCACCTCGATTTCCGCTGCCCTCGGTATGGCTGTTGCCCGCGACCTTTCCGGCGACGATTACCATGTGGTGGCGGTCATCGGCGACGGTGCTATATCCGGCGGTATGGCTTTTGAAGCCTTGAATCATGTGGGACATCTCGGTACCCGTCTCATCGTCGTCCTGAACGATAACGGTATGTCGATCGCTCCCACTGTCGGATCCCTGGCCAAGCTGTTCGCCAGAGTGCGTTTTGACGAACGCTATCGCAAGGCAAAAGCGCAAGGTCGGGCTTTGATGAATCACCTGCCCTTCAACCGCCAGTTGTCCTGGGCGACCCGGCAATTTAAGAGCGGCATGAAGAACCTCGTCATGGAAACACTGCTCTGGGAAGAGCTCGGGTTTGCCTATCTGGGGCCGGTCGACGGTCATGACGTGCAACAGGTTGAGCGTGCTCTCGCCCGTGCCCGTGATTTTCGTTCCAAGCCCGTCCTGGTTCATGTTATGACCACCAAGGGCAAAGGCTACTCACCCGCGGAAGGCAACGCCGTTTATTTTCACGGCATTTCGGCGAAGAGCTCCGGCAAAAAGACGGAGCCTACCTATAGCGAAGTCTTCGGACAGACCGTCCTCCGTTTGATACGGCAGGACCCTAGGGTAGTCGTGATAACGCCGGCGATGCCCGACAGCAACTGCCTGAACGCGATTCAGACCGAGTTCCCCAAACGCATTTTCGACGTCGGCATCTGCGAACAGCATGCCGTAACTTTTGCCGCCGGAATGGCTGCCCAGGGCTATCGTCCGGTAGTAGCCATATATTCCACCTTCCTCCAGCGGGCGTTCGACCAGATAATCCACGACGTGGCCGTACAAAATCTGCCCGTGACTTTTGCCATCGACCGTGCCGGCATTGTCGGTGACGACGGCAAGACACATCAGGGTACACTGGACCTTTCTTATCTCAGCCTGGTCCCCAATCTTATCGTCTCGGCACCTAAAGACGAGAATGAATTGCAGAACCTTATCTTTACCGCCGTCAATTGCGGCCATCCCATGGCGGTCCGCTATCCCCGCGGCACCGGTCTCGGCGTTAAGCTGGATGACGAGTTCCAGGCGATAGATATCGGCCGGGGAGAGATATTGCAGCAGGGCGGGGATGTGGCGATTTTTGCTATCGGAGCGACCGTTGCTCCCGCACTCGGCGCGGCACAATTGCTGGCCGCGAACAGTATTAGTGCCGCCGTGGTGAATGCCCGTTTCGTCAAGCCTCTGGACTCTAAATTGATCCTGGAATTGGCCTCGCGTATCAAGAACATCGTTACCGTCGAAGAAAACACGCTTAGCGGTGGTTTCGGCAGCGCCGTCGCTTCCCTGCTGAAGCAGTCCGGCACTGAAAACAGGATAAAGCGGTTGGGCTTGCCCGATGCTTATATCGAACACGGCACGCAGGCTATACTGCGGGCCAGGTACGCCATAGATGCCCAGGGAATCGCCCGTGAGATCAGAAGTCTGTTCTTCCCCGCGGCTATCCAATCGATGAATAACACCAAACGGGATGGCCCGGGACACTAACTGGAATAACCTTGTTTTGGCTTTATAATATCGGTTCGGTAAGAGATGTATAAAATGTCATTCTGAGAACAGCCTGTCCTGAGTTTATCGAAGGAAAGAATCTGGGCGTGGAAGGGGTTCGATTCACCTTCCACTACCCCCAGACCCTTCGTCCTTCGGCCGAAGGACGAAGGGTGACAAAAGGGCGGACTTTTGATACAAGACGGTTAAGGTATGCGGGGATTTTCAGCGGCTAGAGGAGGTACATGAACAAGTTGACCATCAGGGATATCGATATCGCCGGGAAGAGAGTTTTTGTCCGGGTTGACTTTAACGTTCCTTTAGATGAAAAGACTGGCGTGATCACCGATGACGGGCGTATTCGGGCCGCCCTGCCCACGCTAAAATACCTTCTCGAACAAAAGACGAGGATCATTCTCTGCTCTCATATGGGACGTCCCGACGGCAAAGTAGTCGAGTCGCAGCGGTTGACCGGCGTGGCCAAAAGGCTGTCTCAGATCGTGAACCAACCGGTCGACATGGCCGGTGATTGTGTCGGGCCTGAGGTGGAACAGTGTGTGGCGAATATGAAGCCCGGCGAGATACTCATGCTGGAAAACGTTCGTTTTCACCCGGAAGAAGAGGAGGGGGTGCCGTTCTTCGCTCAAGCCCTTGCCCGCCTGGGGGACATCTACGTTAACGATGCCTTTGCCGTTTCCCATCGCTGTCACGCTTCTATCGTGGGTATCACCAATTACCTTCCTGCGGTAGCGGGAATGCTATTGGAAAAAGAACTGGATACACTGGGCCGGATAATTGAAGATCCGGCCCATCCTTTTGCGGCGCTTGTCGGCGGTGCCAAGGTCGGCGACAAGGTCGATTTGCTGGAAAATATTTTGAAAAAAGTCGACTTCGTGCTGGTCGGCGGCGGCATGGCGGCGACCTTCCTAAAGGCGGAATCTTACGAGATTGGGAAATCGATCGTTGAAAACGATCACCTGCAGGTAGCCGCCGGCTTGATGAACCGGGCAAAGAATAACGGGGCACGTTTCATACTTCCCCTCGATGTCGTCGTTACTGAAGAAATTAAGCCTGATGCGAAAGCGACCGTTGTTCCGGTGAACAATATCCAGCCCAATCAGCGCATCGTCGATATCGGACCGGAGACAATTAAAGAATTCACGAAAACCTTGCGCGGGTGCGAGACCGTGTTCTGGAACGGGCCGATGGGCATTTTCGAGATACCGCAGTTTTCAGAGGGTACCCGGACGATGGCGAATACTATCGCCGCTCTTAAAGGCACCACCGTTATCGGCGGCGGCTCGACTGCTGAAATCGTCGCCAGCCTCAATTTAGCCGATAAAATGTCCCTTGTTTCTACTGGCGGCGGCGCTTCCCTGCAATTTCTTGGCGGCCAGAAACTACCCGGCGTGGAAGCCTTGCTGGATAAAGATTCTCCGGTGGCCGAGAAGCTAAAAGTCCGGCGCTGATCGATATTATCGTTAACCATATCTGCGAAAGCAGGTATCCAGCGCCATAATAAGTTTTCTCTCCCCTTGTGGGAGAGACGTAAGTGAGGGGTAATCAATTATTGTCACCCTCACCTTAATCCTCTCCCATCGAGGGAGAGGAAAGTCTGGTTTGAAGATTTATTAATTCGTGCTTCGGATTTCGCCCAGCAGGGCGTCCCGTATGCAAATCGGGACGGATTTTAATAAGGTGAGGATGCTATAATCCTTATCGGACTGTTGTTAACGTGAGAATCAGCAAGAATGTCTAATCATGATTTAATGAAATCGCTTTCCATTACCTCCCCCAGCAGGATTGTCCTCCTGGTCATCGACGGTCTGGGCGGATTGCCCCATCCTAAATCCGGAAAGACCGAACTGGAAACGGCCAGAACGCCTAACCTGGATAAATTGGCGTCCGCCGGTACTTGCGGCCTCAGCGACCCTGTCGGTCCCGGAATAACTCCCGGCAGTGGCGCTGGCCATCTGGCTCTTTTTGGCTACGACCCCCTCGCGTTTAATATCGGTCGGGGTGTTTTGGAGGCCGCTGGTATTGATTTCGATATGCAGCCGGGAGACATCGCCTCCCGTGGTAATTTCTGCACCGTGGACAGGGCGGGAGCGATCACCGACCGGAGGGCGGGAAGAATTTCAAGCGAGAAAGCCGCCGAACTCTGCGGTTTGCTCGACGGTATTACCATCGACAACGTCAAGGTTATGGTGCGGCCGGTGAAGGAACACCGGTGTGTCGTGATTTTCCGGGGCGAAGGTCTGAGTGCCGAATTATCGGATTCCGACCCGCAGCAGACCGGGATTGCCCCGAAAGCGGTCGCGGCTTTGAATTCGCAAGCCTCCGGTACCGCTCGCATCGCTAACCACTTTCTGGACAAAGCGAAGGTGATTCTGGCGGAGCATCATCCGGCAAACATGCTTCTACTTCGCGGCTTTTCGAAGCGGCCGGCCTGGCCGTTGATGCAGGAGATATATAAATTGACTCCGTGTGCCATCGCCGCCTACCCGATGTACCGCGGTCTGGCGCGTCTCGTGGGGATGGATGTCCTGCATACCGGCATCACGGTAGATGATGAATTCCAGACGTTGCTGCGGAACTATGAAAAATACGATTTTATTTTTCTCCATGTAAAAGGGGCGGATTCTGCTGGCGAGGACGGCGATTTCGACCGTAAGGTAGCGGTGATAGAGCAGGTGGACAGCTCTATCACCAACCTGCTTCATTTGCAGCCTGACGTGATCGTCGTTACCGGCGACCACTCGACCCCGGCGGTGCTGAAAGCCCATTCCTGGCATCCCGTTCCGTTCCTTTTATATTCCCGGTATTGCCGCCCGGTGAAGATAAAGAAATTCGGGGAAACGGAGTGCGGCAGCAACGGTATGGGACGCATCCAGGCCGCGCAACTCATGTCCCTCGCCATGGCTCATGCCCTTAAATTGAATAAGTTTGGAGCTTAAACAAATAACCAATAACCAAGAGATTCCGATTCGTAAAACTCATACGGAACGCCGCTTCGGCGGCGCAAACACCAAACGCATACGTCTTGTCATTGCGAGATTCGAAATCGATTCGAACCGAAGCAATCTATATTAACGGTGTGAATATTCTTAAATCATAAATCTTAAATCATAAATCTTTTTAGGCGGAGACAAAAATGCGAATTCCCTTTATCGCCGGTAACTGGAAAATGAATACCACCCTCGACGAAGCGGTAAAGCTCGTCGGCACGATGCGTCCCCCTCTGGATTCGATCAAGGGAGTGGAGAAGGCGGTGTGCCCGCCTTTCATTTCCCTGGCGGCGGTGAAAGACCTGGTTAAAGGCAGTTCGATAAAGCTTGGTGCACAAAATCTCTATTTCGAAGAAAAGGGAGCCTACACCGGCGAGGTGTCGCCTTTGATGCTGGCCGGCTTATGTGAGTACGTCATCATCGGCCACTCGGAACGCCGGGGCTATTTCGGTGAAACCGACCAGATAGTCAACAAAAAACTGCAAGCTGCGCTAAAGGCCGGACTCAAGCCGATACTGTGCGTTGGGGAAAAGCTGGAACAAAACGAAGCCGGAAAAACTAAAGAAGTAGTAACCGGTCAGGTTAAGGGCGGACTTGCCGGACTGCCTTATGCGGCGGATTTAGTGATTGCCTATGAGCCGATTTGGGCGATCGGAACCGGAAAAGCCGCGACCGGTGCCCAGGCGAATGAGACGATTGGACTGATTCGAGAACAGTTTGCCGCCTTGTACGGCAATGAAAACGCCCAAAAATTGAGGATTCTTTATGGCGGCAGTGTCACCGCAGACAACATAGCCGAGTTCATCTCCCAGGCGGAAATCGATGGCGGCCTCGTCGGCGGTGCCAGTCTTAAGGCCGACCAATTC
>JAUSGV010000147.1 GCA_030648675.1 Dehalococcoidales bacterium | reverse complement strand
TCAGGGCACTGCACCGTCAGGAGTTCGCCGAAGCGAAAAAACTGCTGAAATCCGCCCGTAAGCTGCTCGATGAATCGGAACAACATCTGGCAAACGCCAGCGAATTAAGGAACATCGGTTTTCTCCATGACGCCCAAAAAGAATATGCCGAAGGCAGCATTTCCCTGGCCTTGGTAAACCGGCAGCCGCTGCCTACACCGGACAGCTTGAACGTCGACCCCGCGGCTTATCTTAACGGCATGGGCGAAGCGGCCGGCGAGCTGCGGCGCTACCTTCTCGACAACATCAGGGACGGAGACCTATCGCGCGGGGAAGAATTGCTGGCAGCGATGGACGACATCTACAGCCTGCTGGTAACTATGGATTTCCCCGACGCCATTACCGGCGGTCTGCGCCGCACCACCGACATGGTGCGCGGTGTATTGGAAAAGACGCGCAGCGACCTGACGCTGGTCATCCGGCAGCAGAGCCTGGAAAAGAGGCTGGACAGTCTGGAGAAAAAAGGCAGCATAGTGTAAACTATATTGCTGTCAAGAAATGCCCATGAAATTGAATTTACCGGCCAGTCCGCTGGTATATGACACTGAATTAAAAGATATCCCCAAAAAGGTACTACGAGACCTTTACCGGGTCATGCTCCGCATTCAAAAAGTAGAACTTAAAGTAGACGAGCTCTACCACGAAGACGAGATGAAGACCCCGGTGCATCTTTGCCTTGGACAAGAGGCCATCGCGGCCGGCGTCTGTTCTAACCTGAACCGGGAAGACTACGTATTCACCAATCACCGCGGCCACGGCCACTATATCGCCAAGGGCGGCGATATCAAGAAAATGGTGGCCGAACTTTACAACCGGGAAACGGGATGCTCGCGGGGACGGGGCGGCTCGATGCACCTTATCGATGTCGCTGCCGGCTTGCTCGGTTCATCATCGATCGTCGCCGGTAACATTCCGATCGCCGCCGGTGCGGCACTGGCTTCGGCAATACGAAAAGACAAACGCGTGGCGGTAACTTTCTTCGGCGACGCCGCCGTGGAAGAAGGGGTGGTGTACGAAAGCGTTAATTTCGCCATGCTCAAAAAACTGCCGGTAATTTTTGTTTGTGAAAACAACCTTTATTCAGTTTTTTCCGGACTAAATAAGCGGCAAGCCCACGGTGAAATCTACCGCCGGTTCGCCGGACTGGATATTCCCGGCTACCGTGTTGACGGCAACAACGTCATCGACGTTTACCGCGCGGCGAAAGAAGCCGTCGCTCGGGCACGAAAGGGCGAGGGGCCGACATTCCTCGAATGCCAGACCTACCGCTTGCGAGACCACCACGGGACGGCGTCCGGTGCCGACGTCGGCTACCGCTCCCAGGAAGAAGTCGACGCGTGGGCGAAGAGATGCCCCGTAAAAAACTTCGAGCAATTCCTCCTCAAGCAAAAACTTATAACTCAGAATGACATCCAAGACATTTCCGAGGCAATCGACGATGAAGTAAAAGAGGCGTTCAACTTCGCCCAGTCCAGCCCCTTGCCGAAGGAAGACGAAGTAGCGAACTACCTGTTCAAATAAAGGACGACGATGGATTGGTCGAAAACCCTGGTAAAAGAAGAAATCAACTTCGAGGGTAGCAAGGAGGGCAGACAGCTCTCTTATGCCGCCGCTATCAAGGAAGGCCTTGAGCTCGCCATGACAAACGATGAGCGTGTTTTCGTCATGGGTCAGGGTGTCGACGATCCCGTGGGAATGTTCGGCATCACAAACGGCCTCCAACAGAAGTACGGCGAAGACCGCGTATTCGATACCCCCTTATCCGAGAACGGTTTGACCGGTGTGGCTATCGGAGCCGCACTGGCGGGCATGCGGCCATTCTATATGCACAATCGTCCCGATTTCCTTCTCCTGACTATGGACCAAATCGTGAATCATGCCGCCAAGTGGAACTACATGTTCGGCGGCTGCAGCACCGGAGTCCCGCTGGTCATCTGGGCTTGCGTAGGGCGAGGGTGGGGTGGAGCCGCGCAACACACGCAGACTTTGCAAGGCCTATTCATGCATGTACCCGGTTTGCGACTGGTCATGCCGACAACACCTTATGACGCCAAAGGACTGCTCATCACCAGCATTGCGGACCAAAATCCGGTAATCATTCTAGAGCACAGATGGCTTTTCAAACAGAGCGGCCACGTACCGGAGGGATTATATTCTATTCCCTTCGGCCACGGCATTGTGCGAAGGCAGGGAAAAGACATCACAATCGTGGCTATTTCTTATATGGTCGTTGAAGCTATGGCCGCGGCAGCAGAGCTGGAAAAAAAGGGTGTCGACGTGGAGATTATAGACCCAAGGACGCTAAAACCATTAGACGAAACTCTTATCCTTGAATCCGTTAAAAAAACCGGCAGACTGGTTGTTGCCGATACAGGGTGGAAGACAGGCGGCGTAGGAGCAGAAATCGCCGCCATAGTGGCGGAAAAAGGCCTCAAACATTTGAAATCGCCCGTAAAGCGCATCGGGGCCCTCGACATACCTACTCCGGCTAGTTCCGTACTCGAAGCTAAATTCTACCCGGGGAAGTCGAAAGTAGTCGCAGTCTGCACAGAGCTAATGAAAGAAAATTTGAAATAACCCGGATTGCCACGTCCTTCTCAAAAGGACTCGCAATGACAAAAACATAATGGAAAAGAAGGCTAAGATTTTCGTTGCCGGCCACGAGACCATGGCGGGGGCAGCTTTGCTGCGGCGGGCAAAAGCGGCAGGATACCGCACCGTCTTACCGCAAAATCCGGACCTTACCGACCAGAAAAACGTATTCGATTTTTTCAGTGCGGAAAAACCTGACTACGTTTTCATTGCATCGGCTAAAGTCGGCGGAATATTAGCCAACAGCCGCTTTCCGGCGGAATTTATTTTTCAGAATATCCAGACGCAGACGAACGTAATCCATGCCGCCTGGAAATCAGGGGTAAAGAAGCTGCTTTACCTGGGCAGTTCCTGCATGTATCCCAAAGCAAGCCCCCAGCCTATGAAAGAAGAATATCTGATGACAGGAATGCTCGAACAGACGAGCGAACCATATGCAATCGCCAAGATCGCCGGTTTCAGAATGTGCCAGTCTTATAAACGCCAGTATGGAGTAAACTTCATCACTGCGGTGCCGGCCGACATGTACGGGCCGATGGACGATTTTAATCCGGAAACAGGGCACGTACTGGCGGCATTAATGGCAAAAATGCACACCGCCAAAACAAAAGGCCAAAGCAGCGTTACACTTTGGGGCACAGGGTCGCCGAAACGCGACTGCTTGTATGTCGACGACATGGCGGATGCCGCTTTTTTCCTGATGGATAAATATGACGATGCGGAGCTGATCAACATCGGTTCCGGACAGGATATATCGATCAAGGAAATGGCCGGAATCATCAAAGACGCCGTCGGTTTCAAAGGTGATATAATTTTCGATACTACCAAACCAGACGGTATGCCTCGTAAGCTGCTGGAAGTCAGCAAAATAAAGAGGTTAGGCTGGGCTCCCCGGGTAGGAATGGAGCAAGGCATGCGACAGACGTACGAGTGGTACCAACACAACATGTAAATCCGAAATGCGAAGCACGAAATACGAATCCTTCGACAAGCTCAGGATGAACGGAATAGGGCCAAGAAACGAACTTTAAAAGTTAAAGCTAAAAACGTAAAAACTGAGTAAGAATAAGCTTATTATTTTCTCCCTTTCGTAAAGGGAGAGTAAGAGGGATTTCAGAATAGAAAATCCCCCTTAAGTCCCCCTTTAAAAAGTGGGAGAACGAGAAAAGGAGAAATACGTTGAAGATACTGGTTACCGGAGGCGCCGGGTATATAGGCTCGATATTAGTGCCTACGTTATTGCAAAAAGGCCATGAAGTGACGGCCCTCGACAGTTTTATGTACAACCAGACCTCGCTGCTCGACGTTTGCAATAACGAGAAACTGACCATCGTTCGCGGCGACGCTCGAGACGAGAATCTGATGAAGAAGCATATCAAGTCGGCCGACGTGATCTTTCCGCTGGCCTGTCTGACGGGAGCTCCCCTATGTGCCAAAGACCCGGTAGGCGCAAGGAGCGTCAATCTCGAGGCAGTAAAACTAGTGCTTAAACTGCGCAGCCGGGAACAAAGAGTGATCTTCCCCAACACCAACAGCGGTTATGGGGTCGGCGAAAAAGGCGTATTTTGTACCGAAGAGACACCCATGCGTCCGGTCACTCTTTACGGGCAGTTGAAGGTAGACGCGGAAAAGAGTGTACTCGACGCGGGCAATGCGGTGGTCTTCCGTTTGGCCACGGTCTTCGGCGTCAGCCCGAGGATGCGTCTCGACCTGCTGGTCAACGACTTCGTGTATCGCGCCGTCACGGACCGTTTTGTCGTCCTCTTCGAAGCTCATTTCAAGAGGAATTATATCCACGTCAGGGACGTAACCAAGGCATTCATACACGCCATAGATAACTTCGAACAAATGAAGAACCAACCCTACAACATGGGCCTGAGCGAAGCCAACCTCAGCAAAATGGAACTATGCCAGGAGATCAAGAAACAGGTCCCCGACTTCTATTTTGTCGAAGCTGCCGTCGGCGAGGACCCGGACAAGCGCGACTATATTGTTAGCAACGCCAAAGTCGAAGCCACCGGCTTCAAGCCGGACGTCGGGCTGCAAAAGGGTATTGCCGAACTTATCAAAGGCTACCAGATAGTCAGAAGAAACCAATTCGGTAACGTTTAATTGACACAGGGAATAGTCAACGATAAGATTAAGAATTATGTCAATGAGGAGCGGGTAGAAGCACATGATAATTAGCCGGACTCCGTTCCGAATTTCTTTCTTTGGCGGCGGCACCGATTATCCTGTCTGGTACAGGGA
>JAUSGV010000143.1 GCA_030648675.1 Dehalococcoidales bacterium | reverse complement strand
CGCATTAAATTAACCAGGTCGGGAATATTACCATAATCTACCAGATAACCGGCATCCATTTTACCGACGATCTCACCAGCACCGGTATTTTTGGTGATTATAATCGGCGTCCCGCTGAGTATCGCTTCAAAGGGCGAACCGGGGCCCCTTTCGTATATCGAGGTTTGCACCAGCATCGAGGCGTCGACAAAAGCCGACAATTTATTGTTTCCGGTCAAAAGCCCGGTGAACAGCACTTTTTTCGAGATATTCAGGCGGTTGACCTGTTCTTCCACCTCGGCTTTATAGCCCCCGTCGGGGCCGACAATAGCCAGAAAAACGTCATCCCTCACTTTATTTAATTCGGCAAAGGCGTCGACCAGAAAATCGATGCCCTTTATTTGGTGTATCCGGCCCAGGAACAAAATAATATGTTTCTCTTTGATACCGTATTTGCTTCGGAATTGACCAACTGGGGGAAGGGCGGAATATTCCTCGGTGTTATAAAAGGGAGGGATAACCACAACCCTCGGCTCATCGACCCCCATTTGCTTGTATTCGCCTACCTCGGTTACGTTTCCGGCGATAACTTTGCCGGCATTCCTAAGTATTTTATAACCGACCACTCTGTCGAACATTACCTTCAGGCCTTTCTTCTGCAGAACGGGCATAACCCCGCCATGAGACTGCAGGACGTACGGAACGCCGTAGTGCTTCGCGTAATGGCAAACGATTATGTTCTGAAAAGTCCGGTAATTATGTACGTGGATGACATCGAAGTTTCTGACTTCCTTTTGTGCCGCGGAAATTATCCCCGGCGTAACGTGAAGGTTGGCTACGGCGAGCCATGTCCGGAACGCTCGAACCTTAACCCCGGGTATCTGAGCGATATACTCCTGAGTCAATTTGTAATCGCTGGTATACAGAGTAACTTCGTGTCCTCTTTTCGAGAGCTGCCGCACCAGTTGAAATGGAGCTTCGGCAGCACCACCGTGTACCGGTGCAAAAAGGTTGGTAACTTCGAGTATTTTCATCCATTCAAATAACCGAGGACGATCTTAACCACCTTGGAAGAAACGTTTTCCGCCAAATATTCCCGTGGAGGTTCCCACTCATGAGGTTCGTTTAAAACGACTTCCAGCGAATTCATTATCAAATCCGGGGATACGCCGACCAGCATGTTGCTGCCGCTCTCGATCGTTTCCGGACGCTCAGTCGTATCCCGGATAGTCAGATTAGGTATACGGAAGATGCAGCATTCCTCCTGCACCGTCCCGCTATCGGATATCACGCCGCGGGCGTTCTTTTCCAGGGCAATAAAGTCGAAAAAGCCGAACGGCTCAAGCAAGCGTACGTATTTACTGCTAATTTTCAGACCTTGCTTTGCTATCTGTTTTTTGGTTCTCGGGTGCAGGCTGACAACAACCGGTTGAGAATACTTCTTGCCGACTTTATCCAGAGCCAGAAGGAGATTCTTGAGTCGTTCCTCGACGTCCACGTTTTCAGCGCGGTGCATCGTAACGAGGAAATACTGACCGGACTTCAGCCCCATGGTTTTAAGTGCGGTCGACCGGTTTATCTGCTTTTCGTAGTGTTTGATGACCTCGTTTATGGGATTTCCGGTAACGTAGATGCGTTCTCCGGGAATACCTTCGCGTATCAGGTTTGCCCGGCTTCGCTCGGTATAAGGTAACAGAACGTCGCTGCTGTGGTCGATGATGCGGCGGTTGACCTCTTCCGGTACCTGGTCGTCATAGCAGCGGTTACCCGCCTCCATGTGATAAACCGGGATCGCCAGCCGCTTGGCCATTACGGCCGCCAGGCTGCTGTTGGTATCGCCGAGTACCAGGAATTTATCGGGCTTCTCCTTCAGCATTATGCGCTCGCTTTCCGCAAGAATGGTCCCGATCTGCTCGCCAAAGGAACCGCGGGCACCGAGATAATAATCGGGTTTGCGAACGCCTAATTGTTCGAAGAATATCTTGTCTAGGGTATAGTCGTAGTTCTGCCCGGTGTGGAGGATTACCTGGTCGCATACCGCATCCAGTTTTTCAATGATGCGGCAAAGACGGATGATTTCCGGACGCGTGCCCAGAATTGTCATTACCTTCACGGCTTACAGTCCTCCCAGCTTGAAATCGAAGGCAGCCATTTCGGCAATCATTTGCGGAACGGTCGGCGGATTGGAATAGCCCGCCGCCGCCCATAAAGCCTTGTTTAACGGTTCATTACTGGTTTTCAGGGTCCGGTCTATTACGGCTGCCGCTTGGGCCGGTTTGATGTCCACGTCCTCGCGATGGAAAGAGCGGGCAAATTCCCCCAGCATATCGCACTTGGTAACTTCACCCCCGGGCACAATGTGCTGCAGGTGAGACAGGCTGATATCGCGAATAATAATACCTTCACAGACCCGGGCAAAATTAAGCGTGGTCACACCGTTCCAGCGGTGGTTCGTATAACCATTTACCGAAGCATTTTTCGGCTGCCGCACAAACCAGTCCAGCAGAAATTTATGTTCTTTCGGCTCCGGGCCGATTATCGAGCAGCGAAGATGGTTGATTTGAGGGTAGTTGACCTCTCCCAGGCTCTTGGTTTTACCGTAAGCGTCGAGGGCGTCGTGCGCGTCAGTTTCAATGTAACTTCCCTTGTTACCGGAAAACACGCAGTCGGTCGCAATTTGAAGTACCCTTACCCCATGCTTTTGAGCTTGCCGGGCGATCTGATGAGGCAACAGGGAATTAATTAAAACAGCCCGTTCCACTTCGGCAGGATTATTATCATGGATAAGCGGCTTGGTAATGCCGATGGCATTGATGACCCAATCATTGCCGCGAATAACGTCGAGCCTTGTTTCGACATCAGGGGAACCGCCGTCGAAAATAACCCAGTTTACGCCGGGCAAACGTTCCCGGCATTTTCCCGCCAGTTCTTGAGTCCGGACGGTCGCGGCGACATTCAAGCCTTTATTACGGGAAAGGCTGTCCGCAACCATGGAGCCAAGCATCCCGGAACCACCGAGGACGATAACTTTCTTCGACATTTTAACTTTTATTAAATTACGCTAAGATTCTATCTGCTTTTAGTAATTCGGAAAATTCTTGCACTTTGCTAATCTAGATTCCCGCTTTCGCGGGAATGACAATTAATAAGAAAATCAGCGTTCGACGACCTGCCAGATGTCCCAATACCGGGCATCAAAGCGCACGTCATCACCGCGAGACTCTTCAACGGTGGCCGTAGAGAAAAAGACCATAACCGTGTTGTCCACCAGCGACATGAATCCGTTGGCATATCCCGCCGGTACGTAGAGAGCCGACGGTTTGGCCGAGGACAGCACGAAGCGGTCAACCTGGCTCGTTTTGGAGGGTTCGGCCCAGTCATCGATTTTGACGGCCCCGACTACCGCCGCACCCTGCAGAACAGTAACATACTTCGCTTCGCGGCGATGGGCATGCCAGGCGCGGACAAAACCGGCGCGGTGATTGGTAACAGCGTAAAAACGCTTTACACCGGCGAAATTAAAATCGTTGATAAAACCGACCGAGCCTCGGTCGTCAACCGACAATCCGCCCTCGATGAGACGTACCCCTTCAGTTTTGTTCTCATCGCGGGAAGGCATGTTACTTGCACTCCTTCAGGAGGTGAGAATTCGTCATGGACAGGTATTTCTGGTTCGTGTAGCGGGGGTTATCGACGTCCTTCAAACGCCCGTAATCAAGAAGCTCCTTGACCTCTTCTATGCCGTCATCTATTGAACGTGTCGGGTTGAATCCCAGGGTATTTTTAGCCTTGTCGCTCGACACCCGGTAGTTACGGGTATCCTCGAACTTCCGTTCCAACTGCTCGATCACGAGATCGGGGAAATGATTACGCACCTGGTACGCAAGGTCGACGATGCGAACGTTCTGCCGGTGCAGGTTAAAAATGCCGGTGTGTTCGGTAGCTATGTTATCGACGACGGTTTGGCCGGCGTCACGCACGTGAAGCAGTGGCCGGAACTGGTCGCCGCCGAAAACCTGCAGTTTACCCGTCCGGTGTGCCTTCACTACCAGGGTGTTGACCACGAGGTCGAGCCGTATGCGGGAAAACAGATCGCCGACACCGAACAAGGTACCGAGGCGGAAGATAATAGCGTTTTTATTCTTGAGATAACTTTCGGCTTCGAGTTTAGTCACCGCGTAGACCGACAGCGGATTGGTCGGAGAGTGCTCGTCCAGGACGCCGTCCCTCGCGCCGTACACCGAACACGTGGACATGAAAATAATGCGGCCGTCGTAGTTCTCGGAGAGCCATCTGACGCCTTCCTGGTTGATCTCGATGCTTACATCGGGATGCAGAGCACAGGCCGGATCGCCGACGAGTGCGGCCAGCCATACTACCGCGTCAGCCCATTCCAGGTGCGGCTTCAAGCGTTCCCGGTCGCGAACGTCGCCGTAGACAAACTCGACGGGCTTACGGAAAGACTCTTCGTACAAAAGAGCATCGAACACTCGGGTTTGGTGCTCACTCTTCAGCAGAAGATCGGTAACCACGCCGCCGACGTAGCCGGCGCCGCCAACCACCAAGACCCTCATTTATAATATCTCCTTAGCAAAAATAACTTTCCCATATCTTATATCGTTACCAGCTTGTAGTCAATTTCGTTTTATAGAGGGTGAACGTCGACTCCGTTTGTTTATCGCTTAGCCTCTGATTACATCGGGCGAAAATCTGTCCCACCTGTCATTGCGAGATTCAGCATCGAGCTGAACCGAAGCAATCTATATTCATCTGTTGAGATCGCCACGTCCTTCACAAGGAAGGACTTCGCGAAGACAATTGAGGGGTGCCGGATTGCCACGGGTGGAGTTTATAACTGAGCAACGAATGTGACGGCGGTAATTACCAGCCTCTTCTGGGATCTGCAGCAGCGACTGGTTTTATCACGTTTTTCCCTTTTTTAGGTGCCGCCATAGATAATAAGCGACAAGAATAAGAACGGCGGCAATAATGGGCACATCAAAGGGACGCATTATGACTCGTATTTGTTCCCAGTGCTCACCTAGTTGATATCCCGCGTAAGCCAAAAAGGTGCACCAGATAAAAGACCCGAGGAAGGCGTAAACGATAAACTTGAGCAGGTTCATGCGGGCAATCCCTGCCGGAACGCTGATGAAAGTACGGACTACCGGCAACAGCCGTGAGACAAACGCGGTCAGGCTGCCTTTCTTCTCGAACCAGCGGTCGGCAAGGTCAAGGTCGTGGTGCGATATGAGGAAGTACTTTCCGTATTTCGTGAGAAACGGCCGTCCGCCTTGTTTCCCCACATAATAGGCGGCAAGTGAGCCGATAGTACACCCGATCGCCCCGTAAACTCCGGCAACGAGTGTGTAAGCGACAGGAAGATTCTGACCCTTGATGAGCATCCAGCCGGCGAGGGGCATGACAATCTCGCTGGGCAGAGGGATGCAGGCACTCTCTACGGCCATGAGTACAACCACTCCCGGCCATTGGATAGACGTATAAACGCTTTGGATGAAGCCGACTATGGCTTGCTCAAGTGAACCCACGCTGGCAGTCTAACAAAGAGGAGATTTAACGTCAAATCCGAAATTCGTCTCGATTTTATTCGGGACGCCCCGTATGACAGAAGGGAATCGGGATATGAACGGAGTAAATCGGGACAAATACGAAAAAAGAGTCTCTCTCCCCTTGGGGAGAGGTGTAAGGGAGAGGAAAGAAAAAACGCTGGATACTGGCTGAGTTTATCCCGCACCGCGATACGGGGCCGGTATGGTGATGGAGAAAACAGGGGATGGATTG
>JAUSGV010000135.1 GCA_030648675.1 Dehalococcoidales bacterium | reverse complement strand
CCCCTTTGAGATACTTGCCCGTAGCCGAATTGCGGCACTCTACCACGTCTTCCGGGGTACCGGCGACAACGACCCGCCCGCCAGCTTCTCCCGCTCCGGGGCCAAGGTCGATGATATAATCGGCGTTCTTTATAACGTCGAGATGATGCTCGATAATCACTACGGTATTACCTTTGTCCACCAGCCGCTGCAGGACGCGGAGCAAAGCCGCGACGTCGTCGAATGACAACCCTGTAGTGGGTTCGTCTAGCAGATAGAACGTGTTGCCGGTCGCATGCCGGGAAAGTTCTGTAGACAATTTCACCCGCTGGGCTTCGCCGCCGGACATCGTCGGGGCCGGCTGGCCTAAATGAACATATCCCAGGCCTACCTCGCTCAAGGTTTCCAGCTTATTCTTGATCCTTGGGAAATGCTCGAAGAAGGCCAGAGATTGCTCGACGGTCATATCCAGGACTTCGGCGATGTTCTTGCCGCGGAATTTTATCTCCAACGCTTCGCGATTGTAGCGTTTGCCTTTACAAACCTCGCACGGGACGGTAACGTCGGGCAAAAACTGCATTTCTATCTCATTAAAGCCCTCTCCACCGCAGGCCTCGCAGCGCCCGCCCTTGACGTTGAAGGAAAACCGCCCCGGGCCATAGCCCTTTATCCTAGCTTCAGGAACGCTGGCAAAAAGCTCGCGGATGGGAGTAAAAAGTCCGGTATATGTCGCCGGATTACTGCGCGGAGTGCGCCCGATTGGCGACTGGTCGATGCTGACTACCTTATCGATATTCTCCATGCCCGTAATTTCATCGAAATCGCCCGCCTTTTCCTTGGCACGATAGAAGACCTGGGCCAGTTTCCTCGACAGAATGTCATCAATGAGGGTACTCTTACCGCTGCCGGAAACGCCGGTGACGGCGACGAACATCCCTAGCGGTATGCGTACCGTGATATCCTTGAGATTATTTTGCCTCGCCCCCTTTATGACGATAGCCTTACCCGAACCGCGGCGGCGCTTTGCCGGTACGGGAATCTGCTTTACCCCGCTGAGATACTGCCCTGTGATGGAACGGGGAGACCGCATGATTTCTTCCATTGTCCCTTCGGCGACGACGCGGCCGCCGTGTTCGCCGGCTCCCGGCCCCATATCGATTATATAATCTGCCGCCCGCATCACCGCTTCATCATGCTCGACGATAAGGATGGTGTTACCCAGGTCGCACAGCTTCTTCAGCGTATCGATCAATCTCGATCCGTCGGCGGGATGAAGTCCGACCGTAGGCTCGTCGCAAATGTACAGGACGCCCATAAGCCCGCTGCCGATCTGCGTGGCAAGACGGATGCGCTGCGTTTCGCCGCCGCTCAACGTGCTCGAACCACGATCGATCGTCAGATAGCCCAGTCCGACATTCTGCAGAAAGCCCAGGCGGGATTTAATCTCTTTAACGACCTGTTGGGCGATGAGTTGTTCCCGCTCCGTCAAAACCGGCTTGCTGCCGTTGCCGGAACCAGACAGGCTGGAAATCCATGCGATAGTACGATCGACGGACATCGCCGTGACTTCCATAATGTTCTTACCCGCAACCGTTACGGCGAGTGCCTCCGGTTTTAACCGTTTCCCCTGGCACACCAGGCACGGTTTAGACATCATGTAGCGCTCAATGTCCCCGCGCGAATTCTCCGACTCAGTGTCTTTATACAGGCGCTCCATCCGGGGAACCACGCCCTCGAAACCTTCGAAATGCTCCCTGACATGCCCGAACCGATTGCGATAGCGGCGGGAATCGCCGCCTTCACCGTAAAGAATAAGGTTGTACTGGTCCTCATTCAAATCCTTCACCGGGGTACGTAAAGAGAATTCGTGCCGCCGGGCCAGGTCCTCCAACTGGTAAAAGTACCAGTTCTGGAACTGCCAGGGGCGGATAGCACCATCAGCTAAAGAAAGATTTTTATCCATAACCAGGTCGGGATCTATCTCCAGCTTGAAACCAAGACCGGTACAGGCCGGACAAGCCCCGTGCGGCGTATTGAAACTGAAAGTGCGGGGAGCGATCTCGCCCAGACTGACCCCGCAGGAAACGCAGGCGAAATGCTCGGAAAAAAGCTTGTCTTCACCATCGACAACGGATACCAGGACCACTCCCGAACCGAGCTTTAAAGCCGTCTCCACGGAATCGGCGATACGGCCCTGGCTATCGCTCTGTCCTATGACCAGGCGGTCGATCACCACCTCGATAGTGTGCTTCTTGTTCTTATCAAGCTGGAATTCTTCGGAGAGGTCGAAGGTCTTTTTATCGACGCGGACGCGGGCATAGCCCGCTTTCCTCAGGTCGTCGAATACCGATTGATATTCACCCTTTCGGTCTTTTACGACCGGAGCTAAAATCATGATGCGGGTATCTTTGGGCAGGGCAACGATGGCGTCGACGATCTGCTCGACGGTCTGGCTCGATATTTCCTTGCCGCACTCCGGACAATGCGGACGGCCGGCGCGGGCAAATAGAAGGCGAAGGTAATCATATATCTCGGTCATCGTGCCGACGGTGGAACGGGGGTTGCGGCTGGGGCCTTTCTGGTCGATGGAAATAGCAGGGCTAAGCCCTTCGATATAGTCGACGTCCGGTTTTTCCATCCGCCCCAGAAACTGTCGGGCATAAGCGGAAAGCGACTCTACGTAGCGCCGCTGCCCCTCGGCGTAAATAGTATCGAAGGCGAGCGAACTCTTACCCGAACCCGACACGCCGGTGATGACTACCAGTTTGTCGCGCGGGATTACGACGTTAATATTCTTGAGATTGTGCTCGCGAGCACCTTTGACGACAATGGAATCCTGAGGCATCTCCACCCCCCAAACCCTACTAAATAATCTTCCAATTGTAGCATTTGAGGTTTAGAGGCAACAAGTTAGGGCGGGGAGGGAATAATTGGGACAGGCGTTTGGTGATTTGATTGCACCGTATTCATGGGCCGTAAACATACTACCAGGATAGTTATTATTTCCACTCTACCCAAAAGCATGACCAGCCCCAGGAGAATCTTCAAACCGCTCGACAGTGCGGCTCCGGCGATTCCCGTTGATATCCCGACGGTGGAAAACGCCGATGTGGTCTCGAAGAACGAATCTGTAAGCGTAAACCCGTTGAGTGAGAAAATGAGGGCAGAGATCAGAATGATGAAACCGCCGAGGAGGAGTACAAGCCACCAAGCCAGGACATCGGCAGGATCAAATTCCTTCCCCTGGAATGTGAATTGACCCAATTGGCCCTTAATGGCTCCCCTCACCACCCAAGGTATTGAGGCAAAGAACACCAGTACCTTGATAAATTTAACCCCGCCCGCGGTGGAGAAGGCGGAACCGCCTACGAACATAAGGATAATGAATAACATCTTCACGCTTTCCGAAAGAGCACCAAAATCGATAAAACTAAAGCCGGTTGTAGACGAGGCACTGGTTACGTGAAAAAACGCATCGGGAATGCTGAATTCGGTCGGCACAGAGAGGCCGACGGCGAACACGCTGATGGCAATAACCATCGTCAGAAACTCGACCAATATGATCTTTTCGAACCTGCGGCTGAACAGTCCGTAGTGGATACTGAAACTTGTAGCTCCGACGACCATAAGGATAATAAGCGGAACATAGACGGGGAACGAGACGAGGCTGGCGAAATCGTCGACCGGTGAGAATCCGCCGGTGGACAGGCCACTGAACACCAGAGAAATGTTGTTGATCGGGTCACGCAGACCCAATGCGAAGAACACTCCGAAGAAAAGGAGCGTGTAACCGGTGTAGATGAGAAAGACCCTGTTATAAGACCTTCTTAGAGTCGAGGTCACATGGTTGAGACCGACAGCACGACCCAGTTCACCCAATATTCGTTCGGAATAGAAAAAGACAAGTAGCAAGAATACGAGGTTAATTCCGCCAATCCACTGCGTGAACGACCTGTAGAACACGATGGACCGCGGAAACGAGTCCAGGTTGGTCGCGACGCTAAATCCCGTAGTGGTATAACCCGAGATACTTTCAAATATTGCGTTGGTCAATCGTGCTCCCCACGTCACATCGGAAAAAGCGTTGGTGTACACATACGGAATGGACCCGAGGATACCCAGTAGTAAGTAGACGAGGGCAATAAGAACACAAGACGACCTGAAGTCCATCGCCCGTCTTCGAGAGAATGCGTTCATCAGGAAGCCGGTGACGAAGAAAGCAATCGCAGTTAGCAGAATCGAAACAAGCGGGACCTGCTCGTTATAGATTACAGCTACAGGCGCAGCCAATAGCGTAGCGAGACCGGTCGTCTGCAGCACGAAACCAAGATTAGGAAATACGGATTTCATACGCCCGAGACGCCGCTATCCAGGCAATTTACCGGGCTGGTTTTTCGGATTGCCATAAGTGACCTTTATTTAAGCACGATTGTTCCGCAATTACAATGAGAACAGCACGGTGCAGGAATTCTGCTCGACCCCGCCCTGGGAGCAGCGTTAATGGCATTAAAGTACGAACATCATACCGATCAACGCCGTATTATTGATAGAAAGAAAATAAGGTTGCGGCAGATCGAAAGTTGCCGCAGCAGGCTGCAAATGAAATGGACAAAAACCCACGGATATATATTAGAATAACAATATGGACTACAATCAACACGAGCACCACGTGGGGCAGCCGGAGACGGACTCTGCCAAAGACATGCCTTCCGAACGGCAGCAGCACAGCGGGCATTCCGGGCATGAAATGCGCGGTACGGAAGGCATGAGCCGGCGAGACCATCATGCCATGATGATTGCAGATTTCCGGCGCCGTTTCTGGGTATCGATCATATTAACGATGCCTATATTGGCGCTGTCCCCCGTGATACAAAGTTTTCTTGGGTTCGAGGGAAGAATAAGCTTTTCCGGCGATACCTACGTGTTGTTAGCTCTTTCTTCCGCCGTTTACTTCTACGGCGGCTGGCCTTTCCTGAAGGGAATCTTCGAGGAACTGAAGGCGAAAACTCCGGCAATGATGACGCTCATCGCGCTGGCAATCACGGTGGCTTATGCATACAGCAGTGCCGTTGTTTTCGGCCTCGCGGGCGATATCTTCTTCTGGGAACTCGCAACATTAATCGACGTTATGCTGCTGGGGCACTGGCTGGAGATGCGTTCGATAGCTGCGGCCTCGTCGGCCATGGAGGAACTGGCCAGGTTGATGCCTGCCGAGGCGCACATGGTTATGCCGGACGGCTCCATACACGATGTCCCACTCGACTCATTGTCGGTGGGAGACAGGGTTTTAGTTAAACCCGGAGAAAAGGTCCCGGCCGACGGCACAGTCGTTAATGGTGAAACCTCGGTGAACGAAGCGATGCTGACGGGAGAATCTCAACCCGTGGTAAAACAGACCGGCGCGAAAGTAATCGGCGGTTCGGTCAACGGCGAAGGCTCGATCACAGTGGAAGTAAAACGAACCGGAGCTGACTCATACCTGGCCCAGGTAACAGAACTGGTCAGAACCGCTCAGGAGAGTAAATCGAGAACGCAAAATCTCGCCGACAGGGCGGCTCTGGTTCTAACGGTCGTCGCCCTCGGTGCCGGCGGAATAACGCTCTTTGTCTGGATAGGGCCGCTGGGAAAGGACTTCGTTTTCGGGCTGGCAAGGATGGTCACGGTCATGGTCATTGCCTGTCCGCACGCTCTAGGACTGGCGGTCCCGCTGGTAGTGGCAGTATCGACATCGTTGTCGGCAAGACACGGCTTGTTGATAAAAAATCGCGACGGTTTCGAACAGGCCAGGAATATACAGGCCGTTTTGTTCGATAAGACGGGAACTTTGACCCAGGGCAAGTTCGGCATTACGGATATTGTTATATTGGACAATGGGATAAGCAGGGACGACCTTCTGCAGTATGCAGCCTCCGTAGAAGTGCACTCCGAACATCCCATCGCTAAAGGAATAGTCGCCTCTGCCGGAAAGTTGCTGCCCGTGGAGGGATTCAAGTCGATTCCGGGGAAGGGGGCTCAGGGAAGGGTATCCGGGAAAGAGGTCATGGCGGTCAGCCCAGGTTATCTAAAGGAAAATAATATTCACGTTGACGACGGAAAGGTAACAGAACTTACCGGCCAGGGGAAAACAGTCATCTTCGTCCTTATCGATGGTAAATTAAGCGGAGCCATCGCTCTTGCCGATATTATTCGGCCGGAATCGAAACAGGCCATATCCGAATTGAAGGCGATGGGCATCAAGTGCATGATGATTACCGGAGACAACAGGCAAGTCGCCAAATGGGTAGCTGAAGAAACGGGACTGGACGAGTACTTTGCCGAGGTCCTGCCCGAGAAGAAAGCCGCGAAGATAAAAGAAGTACAGTCCAGGGGACTGAAGGTAGCGATGACCGGAGACGGAGTCAACGATGCCCCTGCTTTAGCCCAGGCCGACGTCGGTATTGCTATCGGCGCCGGCACTGACGTAGCGGTGGCTGCGGCCGACATCGTACTTGTCCGCAGCAATCCTCTGGACGTCGTCTCCGTGATTAAACTCTCCCGGGCTACATACGCGAAGATGTTACAGAACCTCGCTTGGGCGACGGGATACAATGTTATCGCTATTCCGCTTGCCGCCGGAGTAGCCTACAGTGCTGGAATTCTACTCGACCCGGCACTGGGAGCCGCTCTAATGGCTGCAAGCACAATTATCGTAGCTATTAACGCACGGTTCCTCAGAATATAGACCTTGCACCCTCTTGTCAGCATAAAATCGATTGCCGGCGAATCGACCGGGGCTTGATCGAAAGCTCTCGGAAAAAATCTGGTAGACCTTGACGAAGAGCGGCGGGCAGCCATGGTGAGCAACCTGCTGGTCGTACTGTGCAGCGAATCGGCCGCTTCACCGGTGATAAATACGGGCACGCTTTACCAGTAAATGGGGAGCCAAAGCCCGATGAAACGGGAACGCAAGAGCTATCTGCTGCGCATCGAGGAAAGTCTGTGGGACGACCTTAACCGGTGGGCGAGCGCGGAGTTCCGGAGCGTAAACGGGCAGATCAAGATGGTTCTGAAACGGGCTGTCGAAGACTGGAAAAAGAGCCAGGGTACCCCTAAATCACGGGTGTAGATCGCTTTTCCCTCTCGTCCCGGGAAAGGGCAGACTCCGGAAAAGCACCGCCTTGAGGCTGTGGTATTTCTCTAATTCCTGCTTCAGATCAAAGATATTACGCAGCAGCCCGAACACCCCCAGAACGAAAGGGTAAACGACAAAAACCGCCTCCCTACCCGTTGCCCAGGCGACCAGTATCAGGACAAGTACTCCCACGCCGACGGCCAATCCCGTGTTCCACGTGAGCAAAAGAATCGTCGCGATAACGACAAAGCTGATGCCGAATTGCTCCGGCATGAAGGCAAGCAAAACGCCTAGGGTGGTGGCGGCTCCCCGGCCGCCCTTAAAGTGAAGGAAAACGGGCCAGTTGTGCCCGGCCACGGCAGCGATGCCGGACAACATCACCACGAATAGCGGCATCCCTAAAGCCTCGGCTGTCAGTACCGCCAGGGAACCTTTAGCCGCATCGAGTACTAGTACCGATAGGCCGGGCAGAGTACCGGCTTCCCGCCAGGTATTCATCGCACCAACGTTACCGGTCCCCGCCTGCCGGATATCGATACCTCGCGTCACGCGGGCAAAGATGTAGGCGAAGGGCACGGAACCAAGCAAGTAAGCTATCAAGACGGCCATAATTTCTTTATTAAACATGCCCGCTCCTAAAGATGCGTCTCTTTCATTGTAGAACGAATGGGGAAAAAATTGTATCGCACCGCCCCCTCTTCAGCCGCAGGCAGCAATTTCCGATTTCTGGATTCCGTATCGGAGCTTGTCCCGTATGAACGACGCGTCGTCATCCCGCATGATTTTGCAGAATCGAGACTCGATACGGGATACAGAATGGCGGTACTTCCAATTGCAGCTTGACTACGCTTTTCTCGTCGGGTACGGGAGCAAACGATTTGCACTTTTCCGCATTCCAGAGCATATCGCTGCCCGTGTTGAAACCCACGCATAAGCGTCCCTGGAAAAACGTTATGAATCTGTGACACTTCCGTCGTTATATTTATGACTTTTTGATTGCCCTGCTGTTAGAATTAAATGGTGGCAGAGGAGGTGAAGGCGATGTGACTAACGTTCCGGCTAACAACCATTCCAACGGCACCGCATCAAGTTCAATTAAACATTCGAAAGGAGGACACCAAGATGAAGCAAGAAGCAAGTGACATCACGAAAACAGAAATGGCAATCGATCCGGTTTCCAAAATGCAGGTAGAAGTGACAAAAACTGCACCTTTTTCAGAGTATAAAGGTAAGAAATATTATTTCCATTCCATGGACGACAAAAATACGTTCGACAAAGACCCGGAGAAGTTTATCAGCAAGTAACTACGATCTCCGGTTGAGCATGGTTTGGCCCGGAAAACCGGGCCAAACCATGCTCATTGGTTGATTATTAAGGAGGGCACTGCCATGACAAGGCAAGAAGTACTAAACGATATCACCAAAACTCTCGGCGCGGTCCCTGGGTGGCTCAGCAGACTGGACGGAGAACAGTTGGACCATGCCTGGGCAAACCAGACCTGGTTTATGAAGGATACGAAGCTTTCCGCCCGGGATAAAGCTCTGGTCGCTTTCGGTGCCGCATCGGCAACTCACTGTCCTTACTGAGTCCCATTCCATACTGAGCAGTTGCGGCTCAGCGGAATGACCGACGCCCAGATAACGGAAGCGGCCGGGGCGGCCCAGCTATCGACCGGAGTTAGTTCCTACCTGCACGGAATCGGCTACAGTGTCGATACCTTCAAGCAGGAGCTAAATTCGACCGTCAACCACATAAAGAAACAGATGAAAGAACCGGCGATGGCGCCGAGATAATTCGCCAAGGGCATACCCAAAATTTGACGGATCGCCTGTTGAATGGCCGCAGCAATAAAAAATGAAGGGAGGTTACATTTCGATGGAAGCCACTAAGGCGATCGATCCGGTTTGCAAAATGGAGGTTGATCCAAAGACGGCAGGAGGTACTTCGGTATACAAGGGGCAGACATATTATTTTTGTGGGGCAGAGGATAAGAAAACTTTTGATCAAAATCCCGAAAAATACGTCGGCGAAAAATAGTCAAAAACATCGGTGCGAGTCGTAATACAATCACAACTCGCACCACGTTTTTCCAATTTCTTTTATAAGCATTCTGGCGGATAAGTACTAGTCGTTCGATGAAAATAGGAGAGGTGAAAATGCCCGAATTAAAGGTTTCCAAAGACATACTGCTGGACGGAGCCCAGATGAGTCTCGCCGCCACGACAGCAGCCATCGCCGGGTTTTTAAAAGAGCGTAATATCCCCATAAAGGACTTTGTCGCGTACATGGGAGATAATTTCGAGGGAATGCTGGGCGACATGGAGGGACGCGGAGCGGACGAAGTGATGGAGCACCTCCTGAAGCTCGAAGTGCTGCCTATGGGAGCGGAAATCGTCTCAAGCAAGATGACACCGGACACGGCTGAAGTCACACTGACGGCGCTTCCGCCGCAAAAGGTCCTGGAGAAGTTCGGGACCTCCAGCAAAGACTTTTTGGAAGGCTTTGGCGTGACGCAAAAGGAATTCGCATCTATTTACGAATCCTATGCCCCGGCGGCGAAGGCGATCGGAATGACGTTCCGCCACCATTCCCGGGACAGCCAGGAAGTCCTCACCTTGGAGCGAAAACATTAAAAATCCGCAAACGAGGCAGCGTTGTAACGATCACTGATACTTTCGTGGCAAACGTGACCGGTTGTCGGATCCCTCCAGGCGAAGAGAAAAGGGAAATAAGGGACTTTAACTCCCGTATTTCCGAATGTATCGTTAAATAGCGATAAATTTCGTTATTTTGTTACAGTAATGTAATATTTTTTTATTGTATGTTTCGGTAAAATCCTCTTTAATACTTCCAAAGGACTATTTATGCCAAACTCTGATGAAAAAAAGAGGAAGCGGGTACTGGTCGTTGACGACGAAACTGCCATTCTGCGAATTATCGACACCAGCCTGCGGTTGATGGGTTACGATGTGATCACCGCCGGCAGCGGCAAAGATGCCTTGAAACTATGCGAAACCGAAAAGCCCGATATTATGCTGCTCGATATTTTCATGCCCGGCATGGACGGGCTGGAAGTCCTGGAGATATTGCGGCAAAAGTCAAAGATGCCCGTCATCATCTTGAGCGCTAACAGTTCATCGAGGGAGATCGCTTTGCGATTGGGGGCTGACGACTTCGTCGCCAAACCCTTTACTCCCGAGCAATTGGAAAAGAAGGTATCGGCGGCACTGGAAAAGAAATAAAGCCCTTGTTACTTCCCTAGCCCCCAATCCCAAGTCTCCAGTCCCTGGTCTCTTTAATCTTTCTTCTCAAGCTGCAGGCTGAAATAGAACGTTGACCCTTTGCCTTCCTCGGATTCCACCCACATCCTGCCTCCATGGGCTTCGACGAGCCGGCGGCAAACGACAAGCCCCAGACCGAGTCCTTTGATACCTCCGGTAAGCCTTTCCAACCGCTCGAACGGCAGAAAGAGCCGAGCCTGGTCGGCTAAGGAGATGCCAATCCCCTGATCGCTTACCCCGATAACCAGGAAACCGTCTTCCTGACTGGCAGTAACCGTGACGTCTCCGCCATCAGGAGAATACTTGATAGCATTCTCGATCAGGTTATGCAGGATACGTTCTATCCTGACTTTATCGGCGACAACGGAAATTCTTTCCCCGACATGGTTCTTCAGCCGGTGCGCCGGCGACTTCCCCTTAAGCTGCTCAACGACCTCGTCTACGGCTTTTCTTATGTTAACCGGTTCGTTGGCGAGAACCAGCCGGTTTGCCTGATAACGCGACAGCTCAAGCAGATTGCCCAGAATATTCTCTAGCGATTCCGCACCCGCTGCCGCATCTTTCAGCAGCACATCCCTTTCGTCAGGAGGCAGCCCTTCCAGCAAGGCAGTATGGACGGCTCCGGTAATAATCGTCAACGGGGTGCGAAGCTCATGGGACACCATCCCGATAAAGCCGTCCTTCAATTCTTCGACTTTTTTACGCTCGGTGATATCGTGCCACACCGTGAGTTTCGACAATGTTCCATCTTCGTTCTTTAACGGCGCATACGTGACTTCATAGATTTTCCCGGTTTTAATCGATTGTACATCGCTCCGGATGGACTTACCGGCGAAGATTTCGTCATTGCGGCACCAGGGACAGACATCGCTCCGGTTGTTGAAATACTCGTAACACTTGCGGCCGGCAACCGGCCCATACTCGGCCTCCATGGCAGGATTGATGTACTCAAGCTGAAGGTCCGCACTGATAATCCCCACCCCATCTTCCATTGACTTCAACAGACCGGTCAGCTTGGCTCTTTCCGTTTGAAGAGCGGCCGCCACTTTCTTGCGGGCCGTGATATTTTTGGCGATATGAACCGTGCCGGTCACTTCACCATTCTTATCCAAAATCGGAGATGTCGAGGCCTCGATGTATATGCCGAGACGCGGTTCAAAAAATTCGACCGTCGAGCTTTTACCCGTTTCCAGCGTCTTCTGATGCGGGCAACCCGCAATATGACAAGTTAAGCCGTGAATTACTTCGTAGCACTTGCGGCCGGTCAATTCCGCCTCTTTCATCCGGACGGCATCGGCGTATGCCTTGTTGACCCTCACCAGCTTAAAATCCTTATCCTGAATCGAAATGGGGTCGGTAATGGAATCGAAGGTCAACTGCCACTGGTCGGCCAATTGCCGGACTCTATCTTCCACTTTGCGCCGCCGGGAGATGTCGCGGAAGACCAGCACTGCACCTGTTATATCCCCACCTTCCGAAATAATCGGGGCACCGCTATCGTCTATGGGGATCTCCGTTCCGTCCTTTCTCACCAGAGAGGTATGATTTGCCAAACCACATACCTGCCCCGTCCGTATTACTTTAGCAACCGGGCTTTCTATGACTTGGCGGGTTTGCTCGTTGACGACATGGAATACTTCCTCGACCGGACGGCCGGAAGCCTCACGTAACGTCCATCCGGTTAGGAGTTCGGCCTCGGCATTCATAAAGGCGGTGTTCCCCGCCTTATCGGTGGCGATGACCGCATCGCCGATACTCGCCAGAGTAGTCGCCCAGCGCTGCTCGCTTTTTTTCAGCGATTCCTCAGCCTGCTTTCGCTTTTCAATCTCTTTTTCCAATTCGGTCTTGGAGGCGGTAACTGATTTCAAATCGGCAGTCATACGATTAAATGCGCGGGACAACTGGGTAATCTCATCGTCACCCTTTTCCTCAACGATAAAATCTAAATTTCCCGAGCCGATAACGGACGCACCCTGGCTCAATCCGGTCAGGGATTTAGTTATTCTCCGCCTCGTAAATGCAAGGAAAGGTGTCGATGCCAGAGTTGCCAGGATTACGGCGCCCGCGACCAGCCCCGTAGTCTTTGTTTGAGTGTCCCTGATAACCGCATCGACAAGACTCCGCAGATGAGCGGCGTCGGTATCGGCTTCATAAGACGTCTGCATCAGCGAATTTTCCAGTGCCGTCTCGGTCCGCTGGAATTCGGCCGAACTAACCGTGTCACGGATGTCATAATTCAAAACAAGTTGAGCAAATTGGGTTTTTATGGCATCGTTGTTACGCCCTATGTTCTCCAGCAAGCTTCTTTGTTCTTCGCTATTTAACTGTGTATCGTCAATCAGCCCGGCCAGCTTCTCATATCCCGCCGCGAATTGGGTCTTCGGTCTGTCTTCGTGATATAAGATATAAGAAAATACGATCTGGTTGATATCGTTTATCGAGTTCCGTATTTGAAGAACGTTGTCTGCGGCTGTATGCATCTCCGCCATTTGCCGGTAAGAAAAGACAAGCGTGGTGAGGACGACCAAAGCCATAAATACGGGGATATACGTGCCGAACCGTAAAACAGTACTTATCTTCATCTCAGGCCACTATTTCCCGACCAGGGTAACAGCCTCCGGCTTAACGGTCTTAAGTCCATCGGACACGATATAATCCAGGAAATTGGGGACCTGCGTTTTGGTCGTGAGATTATTGCTGATCAACCAGCGTGCTTCGGCTTCCATCGCGGTGACTAACGTCTGGTCCAGTGAAAGAGAAAACCGGGACCGTAACCATGTGGATTCGATAAAAGAGGCATCCATACCCAGCTCTTTCTGCACGATGGCCTTTGCCTCTTCAGGATTGCGCCTGGCGTATTCTTCCGCCTCCGAAAGGGATTTGAGGAACCGGACAGTCAACTCGGGATGCTCTTTCAGCCACGCGTCGGAGGAAGCAGCCAGTCCAAAATTGTACACTCCACCCTGTACCGGCCAGATAACGCCGTTATTACCCAGGTGCTTGACGGCAAGGTCGGCATAGGGCTGTGCCGTTACAATTGCGTCGACGACCCCATCCGCAACCGCATTTTCCCATTCCGCAGGAGTTTTCAGGTCGACTTCCGATACATCCTTTATGCTCATGCCGTTCGCCTCAAGGAATCTGCCGAGGTAGAACTCTGCCATTGTTCCAATGGTAGTCCCGACGCGCTTGCCTTTAAGGTCTGAGGCTTTTTCTATACCGCGGTCCTTTCGCCCGACCAGAAATTGGTTCTCTACTTTCGCAACAACACCGAAGATGCGAATATTTGAATTTTGGGGAATCTTTCTTACTACCGGGAATTCTTTAACACCAAGGACGACATCAGCTTCATTGTTCAGAACTGCATCCAGTGAGCCGGCACCGGTGTCATATTTGCGCAAGGCAATGTTAAGAGCATTATGTTCGAAAAATCGCTTATCCTGAGCAATCCATAGAAGGGCCGCCGACTCAAATGGTGAATAGGCGACGACGAGCGGTTCCGCAGGACGGGAAGATTCGTTAGGGGAACAGGCAGACAGTGTGCCGGAGAGCGTGATAAAGAAAGCCAGGGTAACTAAAGCAATCCCTTTCATATCCCGCTCCTTCGAGCTCGAAAACAAGGCAAAGAACTTATAGCCAGGTAATAGTATAAAATCAGGGTCGGGTTACGGTTTTTTCATACGAAAATTGCGGGTTTTCGCGAAAGTATTCATTATTCTATCACCCCCTCATCGTTCTCTGCAAAAAAGGGGGCAGCCAGGAAAGGATTTTACCCGGAGATCTAAACAAACCATAAAACCAGCGTTGTAGGCAGGTTGTATGCAGAAGGAAACGTCCAAATGAACCTTTTTGCGGGAAACCCCCTTCTCTTTGTCATTCCCGCGAAAGTCGTAGATCCCGCATTTATCGGCACTGGTGCCCCGTATCTCATCGGGGGACGGGAATCCGCCCACCCTTGTCATTCCCGCGAAAGCGGGAATCCAGAAAAGATCAGTTTCTTACCGAATTCTGATATTCGAATGAACTTTATTGTCCGAACCTGCATATAGTTATATAGTGGAGCCATGTCGGAGCAGACGGGAAATGAATGGCAATCGGGTGACATACCTGCCTTTGAAGCTTTCTTCCGGCAGTATGAGAGGCTTGTTTTTAAAAATGCCTACCTGTTGACCGGAACCAGGGAAGAAGCCGACGATGTTTTACAGGAAGTTTTTGTATCGGTCTGGAGAGCACGCCGTACCTTCGATCCCGGGAAGGGCAAGCTTACCACCTGGCTGCACCGCATTACCGCCAACAAGTGTTTGGAAATGAACCGCAAAAGAAGAGTTAAAACCACTCCGCTGGAGGGGATCGACCCGCCGGCAATACAAACCGGCGACGACGTATTGGTGTCCAGGCAGGAATACGAAAAACTGATGGAAGCGATGAAGACTCTGGACCCCAAGCACCGGGCGGTACTGGTACTGCGATATTTCAACGATCTTTCGTATGAAGAGATCGCCCATGCGGTAGGAATCCCGCTGGGAACGGTCAAATCGAGAATAAATAACGGCCTGAAAATGCTTAGGGGGCAATTCCAAATAAGAGAGGAAGGATGTCCGAGTGGAGGGGAAGGGCTATGAATTGTGAAGGGATCGGCGAATTGTTCGCGGCTTATCTCGATAAGGAAGTAACGCCGGAAGAGAGGACACGGGTAGAGACCCACCTTTCCGCGTGCGATAAGTGCCGGGAGGAATTGAAAGTTCTGGGTGCGATGCAAAACGGCCTGCGGCAGGCATTGAAGTCGACCGCGGAAGAAATCGAGCCGTCGCCGCAAGCCTGGGATGCCGTGCGCGGGCGGATTGAGTCGACCGGCTCTTTCTGGGAACGGTTGAACAAATTTCTGAATAGCCCGGGGCTGCGTATGGCCGTACCGGTCGCAGTATTAGTCGCCCTGGCGGCAGGTCTGATATGGCATGCCGGCATTTTTTCTTCTCCGGCCATGTCACCACCGGCTCCCACCGCAACGTCGAATACAACGGCCCCAACCCGCGGTATAACAACGCCGTCCGCTCCGGCACAATCTGGTCCCGCCGGCCCGTCCGGGCCTACTCCGCAATCCCCCGTTGAGGCAACAACGACAACCCCAGCACCGTCACAGGCACCGGCTCCAACTCAGCCGGCTACGACTGCGCCCCCGCCGGTATATACGGCACCGGCACCGACTTCTCCACCGCCAGCGGCTACCACGCCGCCAATCGTTACTGAAAATCCTCCGGTGGTAAACGTCGCTCCGTCTCAGGTTACGGTTCAACCGCCGAAGGTGACGGTCAACCCGCCGCAGGTTAGCGTTGAGGCGCCGCCGCCTCCGGCGAATGTGACCGTCGCGGCACCGCCCGCTGCTATTATTCCGGCCTATTTATTCTTGTGGCTGCTACTGCCTGTCGGGCTCGGTATTGCATTAATACTCGTTCTGGTTTGGCCGAAACGAAAACGACAATAACTCCTCCCCCCTTGTCATCCGGCTCCCCCCGTTGTCATCCTGACCCCGATGAAAATCGGGGGAAGGAGCTGGGGGTGGCTGGGCCGTTTTTAGCTTTTAGCTTCAAATGAACCTTTTTGCTGGATCCGGCATATAGTTACATAGATAAACTTTACTGGAGGCTTGTCCTCAATGAAGAACGTAATAACCCGGGTCCTGCTGGTCGTGCTCGTCGGACTAACCGCTTGTTCGCCTAAATTGCCGGAAATAGCTCCGAATACGACGCCTGTAATCCCAAGTTCAATATCGCCTCAGCCTGCAGATTCTCCAAATACTACACCGCCTGCTTCACCGCCGCCTCCCGGGGCTCACGTAACAGTGAATCCTCCGATGGTAAATGTTTCAATGCCGCTTCAGGCAAAGGTAGTTCCCGAAAACTCGAGCTATCTGCCGGGAAAACCCGTCACCGTTACCCTGTCCCTGACAAACGTTTCTTCGGCCCCGCTATCCGTAAACCTGTATCCTCCTCAAATACGAGTAGCCCCGGTGATGGATTGGGACCGGGTCATATTTTCCGTTGCGGGCGGGACCCGGTCTCGCGAATTAAAACCCGGCGAAATTGTGTCGGTTACCTTTACCTGGGATCAGAAAGATAAAGCAGGAAGGCAGGTTACTCCCGGGTGGTACAACATCATCTTTGGGGATATAAGCGTCATACAGGGCGAAGGGAGGATAACATTCACGCCGGGAGCCAGTATGCTGATTCAATACCCGCAGGCGGCAATGGAAAAGACGATAACATTAAACCAGTCCCAAACGGTGAACGGGATTACCATCACGTTGGAACGCATCGAGTTGACTTCGAATGGGACCGTAGTCCGTTGCTTCTTCATCCCGCCGGGTTATAAACCGCAGCCCGCCGGACCCGGATTACCCACCGTATCGCCCCCGACAGCCGATATATCGGCAAGCGCCGAATATACCGTCGGCGGCATAACCAAACCTGCCGGGACCTCCGGTTTCAATGGCAGAGCTAACGGGATAATACTGGTATGGGGCAACGGCCCTGCCCGGCTTGACCCGGTGCCCGCTGATGCTAAAGAAATAATCTTTACTATTACTACGTTATTTGAAAGAGTACCTCTTGACGCGAACCCTGTCGAAGTCACCGGCCCGTGGGAATTTCGTATACCGCTGCAATAAGCGAGCGACAAATGAAGAAAGAAACTAAACTCCTGTCCATCCCCGATTTAGTCAGGGAATCCAGGCGCCCTGCTCCCTCTTTTGTAAAGAGGGATTAAGGGAGATTTTTAATACATGAAAAAAGCGATTTGGCTGTTGATTCTCTGCCTGTTGTCGGCGCAGCTTGCTTGCGCCCCTTCAACCTCAAATGTATCGCCGGCAGCGAATATTACGAACTCAACACCGGCACAAAACACGACGGCACATGGTTTTACCATTGGCCCCGCGCCGCTGCCGCTTCCGTTCCCAATTCTACCTCCCCATGCGACTCCGGCAGATTTCCCATTAGTTGTAAACACCGTTATCGAAAAGCAATATTACTTGCCCGGGCAACCGGTCAAAATGACGGTGCGTATCACCAATGTAGGGCCGGATAACGTCACCTTCTACAAATTCCCTCCGGAGATAACAATTACCGCCGACGAAGACGGCCACCAAGTTATTTTGGCCGAGGCGGGTTCGGATAGTTTCCAGCTTAAGCCGTCGTTCATGATGACCTATAATCTGACCTGGGACCAGCACGGTGAAAATGGCACCCAGGTACCTACCGGCTGGTATCTCGTTACCGTGGCGAACGTTAATTTTGTTCGTGGCAATCCGCCGAGAGGCACCCTGGCAAATTGGGGGGACCAGCGTATCGATATCCAGCCCTCATATCCTCAGGGTATACTGGTAAAGGATATTCATCCGAATCTTTCACAGGTTTCGCTCGGCAATAACGTGACCTTGCAGCGGGTTTCGTTGAGTGATAATGGTTCGATTTTCTACTTCTTCTGTCTTCCAAAGGGTTACGGCGAACACCCCTCTTCAGTTATAGCTATAGGAGAATACACGATAAACGGGAACACAAAGAGTGCCGGATTTGCCGGGTATGGCGACGACATGAGCAATGGAATTAAATTAGTCTGGGGAGAAAACAATCCGCTTGAAATCGTCCCCAAAGACGCTAAAGAAATAACTTTCAAAATTACTTCAATTGTCGAAAATATGTATAACGGCCCCCCAATCGATCTCGGTGGCCCATGGGAATTCAAAATACCGCTGCAATAAAAACGAGATAGAAATGAAGAAGGTAACCTTTGTGTTGGCGGCAATGCTGGTCGGGCTGGCAGGGTGCGTTTCGCAGTCTGTTCCTTCCAGCGAAAATTCAAATTCTAAGCCGGCAGCAGCCCCTCAAGTGACAGCCATGATCGATTGGGTGGACTTTATTAAACTGAATGACATTACCTACTTATCAGCAAGCCAGACTAATTCGATAAATGAAAGCGATTTGTCTCCATACGCCGAAATCAAGTTCAAAGTAGCCGATAACGTGAACTATTCTAATTACCGCGCAAAAAACGGAGACGCGGCTTACCTTGAACCCGGTACCCAGGTATATTCTCTCAAAGACTACGATCCGTCTTTCCGCCTGGTCGTAAAAAGATACGGCACGTTTGTGATTTTCGAATCCGATACTAATCCCAGTGCGAAAAACGGCAGCGATCTTCTGGACCTCAACGGCAAGGTTGACTATATCACCGTCAACAGCCCAATGGACGGCAAAACTGTGCTGGCATCCATAAAAGACCCTGCTCAGGTTACTAACCTGGTAGGAATAATCCTTGAAGCTCCGGTTGACCAGAGTTCCGGAGCAGCAGGTAAAGAACAATATTTCCTGGAATTTCACTTAAAGGATGGCACGTCGACACTGCGGAGTTTTTGGCTGGACACGGGGATGTTGTTTCGAGGCATCAAGCTTCCAAAAGAATTTACGGAAATAATAAGGTCGGCACTTAACAAATAGCCATGAAGGAGGCACGGATAAATACAGGAGGTCTACCGTGAGCATATTAAATAACGCCTGAAATGAACTTTTTTGCACTCTACTGCATATAGTCATGCAGTGGTAATATTGTATGAAGAAACATTTTAAAAAAGGAAGGAGTCGTCGTGAAAAATATCTTGAAATACTTTGGATGGGTAGTGAGCATAGTGCTGCTGGTCGTGGTTATCGTCGTTTATAGCGGTTGGAATAAAGCGAATGCCGAATCCACCGCCAAGGCCGATAATCTGACGGCCAGCTACAACGCTTTGGTTGCCCAGAATGCGCTGCGGGAGGCTCAATGGCAAGCCACATTAAATACCACTGTGACAAATCTAAATACTCAATGGCAATCGACCGTTAATTCTGCCGTGAACACCGCCGTAACCAAAGCGGTGGCTGACGTGAACGCGCAATTGCCAACCACAGTGAAAACCGCTGTTGATAACGTAACGGCCCAACTCAACGCACAATGGCAGGCTACTGTGAACACAACCGTGAACACCGCAATAGCCAATCGCGACGCACAGTGGCGGGCTGCCTTGAGTGAGGCGGGAGTGAACGCCACAATAAATATCAAATAACTTTACCCAGACTACTGATCGTTGCGTTTTAACCTACACTGGGACTCCATCGGTCCCAGTGTAGCTGTCCTTCAGCGTCGGAGCATCACGCTCCACTCTTAAAACCATTCCTGCGAAAGCAGGAATCCAGTCCCTGTTGGCTTCCTGTTCCCCTCTTTGTCATCCTGTTCCCCCTCTTTGTCATCCTGCTTCCCCCGTTGTCATCCTGAATGAAATGAAGGATCTCGGGGCGGCTGGGCAGCTTTTAGCTTTTACTTTTTAGTTTTTAGCTTCGAATGAACTTTTTCACCCGAAAGTGCATATATTGTTATAGGGATAGTTGCCGTTAACTTTATGTTGCAAAGGGACGATCGTTATGAAGACTATACTATGCGTGTTGCTCGGGCTGGTCGTGTTGTCTTCTGGCTGCGCCGGGATTAAACCCGCCACTCCGCCGGCACAAAACATCAGCACCAACGAATCGATTACGGCTTCGCCCAATGTTTCGCAGAATACAAATTCTCCCCTTTTCACCTCCGAAAACGTCGTTTGGCCTGACACAGCGTCGCTCCCCTTTGCGCCTGAAAACGTATTAAACGTTAATTCGTTCCAGTTTCACGCGTCCTTGTTTGTAAGGTTCAGCGG
>JAUSGV010000133.1 GCA_030648675.1 Dehalococcoidales bacterium | reverse complement strand
TTATTGATTTCCCTGAAGACAGTGGCAGTAGCGACAATAATCACCTTTATTCTAGGTATTGCCGCCGCCCGCTGGATGGCACACTATTCCGGAAAATTCAAAAACCTGATTGACGGTCTTTTTATATCGCCCCTGGTTCTGCCGCCGACGGTAGTAGGATTAGGATTATTACTGTTGTTCGGTAAACATGGCCCCATCGGAGAGTTTGTTTCCCTCTTTGGTACCACTATTGTTTTTTCCTGGCCGGCTACAGTGATTTCGGCAGTGGTAATGTCCTTCCCACTGATGTATATGACCACCCGTGGGGCGTTCGAGCAGGTGGACAGCCACCTTGAGGATGCCGCCCGCACGCTGGGAGCCTCCGAGTGGCGGGTCTTCTGGTCGGTAACTCTACCCCTGGCCTGGTCGGGAGTAGCCGCAGCGACGGTACTTTCCCTGGCCCGCGCCCTGGGAGAGTTCGGCGCTACCCTGATGTTAGCCGGTAATATTCCAGGTAAAACCACCACCATTCCGGTAGCGATTTATTTTTCAATTCAAGCCGGTGACATGAATCAGGCTTTGATCCTGGTAGGTATAGTCCTGGTAATTGCCTTCGCCGCCCTGGCTGCGGTAGCTTACTGGAAAGGCAAGACATACAAAGCCAAAACCACGATAGCGAACCAGGAAAGGGTCGAATGACCCCCATTAAATATTTGGAGATATATTTTGCTTGAAGTCCGCATAAAAAGTACCCTGCCGGAATTTACGCTGGACGTGGCTTTTTCAGTAAACCAGGAAATACTGGCCATCCTGGGGCCTTCCGGCTCCGGGAAAACCATGACATTGCGCTGTATTGCTGGACTGACACACCCGGACGAAGGCTACGTCAAGCTTAACGGCAAAGTATTGCTGGATACGGCCGCAGGTATAAATCTACCGGCTAACAAGCGCAAGGTTGGATTCGTTTTTCAGAACTATTCCCTCTTTCCCCACCTTACAGTAAACCAAAATATCGGCTACGGTATCCGCCATCTGCCGGCAAAGGAAATGGAGGACAGAGTCGCCGAATTACTGGATAAAATGCATATAAAGCAGTTAGGCGATAGATTTCCCAAACAATTATCCGCCGGACAGCAGCAGCGGGTCGCGGTGGCGCGGGCCCTGGCACCGGAACCGGAGGTCTTATTACTGGACGAGCCTTTTTCCGCATTGGACTCCATGGTGAAAGAACGCTTGTATCTCGTGCTTCAGGCAGTGCAACACTTCTATAAAGGCAACATGCTGTTTGTCACCCATGATTTAACCGAAGGTTATAAGCTCAGCTCGAGAATCGCAGTGTTCGAATCCGGACGCATAGTTCAGCACGACCAAAAGGAGAATGTCATTTTCTGTCCATCGAACCATACCGTTGCCCGGCTGGTAGGGTTCAAGAACTTGATGGAAGGATATGTCGTTGAAAAAACGGAGTCGACTGCTTTAATAAAAGTGCCTGAACTTGGCGGTTCGGTAAGAGCGGTTATGCAAAATAATATTAACCTGGCAATCAATCAGAGCGTCACCATAGGCATCCGGCCGGAATACATTCAACTGAGGAATCAGCCGTCGAGTGAAAACACCTTCTTAAGTACCGTAGATCGTGTAATCGAAGGGGTTACTGCCACTGATTACTATTTCCATGTTGCCGGGACGACGCAACATCACATTATAGCGATATTCCCCAGGCCGGTTTCTTCTTCAATTTGCGAAGGCCAGTCAAGCCATTTGTATTTCCCCCCGGAACATGTGGTCGTTATAGCGGATTAAAGGCAATTTGCTATTGCTAACCGTTATGTTCATCGCCCTTCATCATGTTCGGCTCCCCAAGCACGCATCCGGTCCAATATGGGGCTCAGGCTGCGGCCTTTGTCCGTGAGAGCGTACTCTACTCGAGGCGGAATCTCGGCATAGATAGTGCGTTTCAGAATGCCGGCATCCTCGAGTTCCTTCAAGCGTTGGGTCAGGGTTCGAGGGCTCACGCCGGCGAGAGAGCGACGTAATTCTCCGAAACGCTTCGTGCCTATTAACAGGTCGCGCAGTATGAGCAGAGTCCATTTCCCGCTGACAACCTTCAGCGTCGTCTCGACTGTTCAGCGATGTTCGTCGGTCATGCTAATAGTATCCTTTAGATAACTATGTTCCCTTTAGATAACTACTTTACAAAATACCAGATTGTGTTATACTTGTCAATAGTCGCTATCGCAGGCGACACAAATTTTTTTGTTTAGAGGAGAAAACAATTGGCTAAACTTACCGCGGAAATGAGAGAGTTCCTTACCAGTGGGAGAGACCCGGTGACTGTGTTCGTGGGCACAATAAGCAAGGACGGCATACCTAACATCTCGGCGAAAGGCAGCTTCATTCATGTTATCGACGATGAAACTCTGGCCTATGCCGACGTTTATTCGCTGAAGACACTCGAAAACGTAAAGAGCACAAAGCAAGTCACTATCGCGGCCATCAATGCGAAAACGTACAAAGGCTATCAATTCAAGGGTACCGGTGAAGTCGTGGAAGGGGTTCTGCTGGAAGAAGCCAGGAAACAGAATCCGCAGTCCAGGACAGTCACCAGGGTAAAGCTGAGCGAAATTTATCTTATGGATTACGGGCCGCAGGCAGGCAAGAAGGCCGGGTAAGAAAAGTACCGGTTTTTCTATAAAAAGTGCTTCTTGTTGTCACCCGATACAAGCCTCTATCAGGGCGGATATGCGATAATGGTCATGAACCATCATGATATCGCTTATCATTCTCGGGGTCGTCTTCCTTCTGATTGCGGTCAGGAGAATCGGGAACTTACGGCTACAGATATGGCAAATCATGTCTTTCGGCGCCGTGGCCGTGCTGGCGACGGGACAGATTAGTCCGCTCGGTGCCCTGAAGGCTATCAACCCGGATGTCCTGCTCTTTCTCTTCGGTATGTTCATTGTCGGGGAAGCGCTGGACGCGAGCGGCTATATCTCTCTCCTGTCTTACCGTATCTTCAGCAAAGCCCGGTCGCTCGATGCCCTCGTTCTTACCGTACTCTTTGCTATGGGTCTGCTTTCCGCCTTCCTAATGAACGATA
>JAUSGV010000096.1 GCA_030648675.1 Dehalococcoidales bacterium | reverse complement strand
ACAAAGAAAGGAAAGGAGCGCTACGGGCTGAGGAAAGAGCTGCCAGAGCCGGTTTTCGGCCAGATCAAGCAAGTACGAGGATTCGATCAGTTCCTGCTGAGGGGGTCGGACAAGGTGAGTAGCGAGTGGAAGGTCATCTGTTAACGTTCAGCGCGGCAAGTTCGGCTTGGTCAATCGTGCCGACGCCGAAAGGCGCTAGTAAGGCTCGTTTCTTGGAGTTGAACCACACTACCGCGTCATTTGCTTCGGATTGGTGCGCTGGGTCTCCATTAGCGAGTGGCTGAATCTGTGCGGCAGGTGTCTCGGCACGTAGTTCGTCTTCCACCAAGAACGCTTGACCATGCACCAGTTTGATGGAAGCGGCCAAACCGAGACGTTTCTGCAGATGCTCCTGTAATCTGCCGAACATCTGATTGCTTGTTGCCATTGTCGGCAGAGCGTAATACATTTCGTCTGTGCCATTGAACATGGCGATACGGTGCGCCAACGCAAGTGCGGCTTCAGTCTTGCCCTCGCCGGTAGGTGCTTCGATGATAGTCAGCGACGTCGATTGAAGGATATCACCGGGAATATTATCGATCGCTCGCTGCAGAGGACGCAATTCTTTCAGATCGTCAAGCAGTGACCCCACATCAAAGGGCTCGTCACTGGTAGACAGAGCAAGCATCCCCGAATCGCGTACAGCATGTTCTGCGCGCCTGTGACTTTCTTTTAAATACTCATCAAAATCCATGTCTGGCGTGGGCAGAAAATAGCGTTCATCTGAGCCGAGCCAATCACACAGGATAGCAAAACCAGTGATCGACATGGTCGCAGTGGAGACATTTTTGGGCTCCGGTAACTTCGTCAAATCGTGATGCAGCAACTCTTTTCGCAACATTGAGTCGGCGGACTGCCTAAATAATTGCCAGTCCGCAGGTTCGTCTTTCAAGTCGCGTTGTGCTTTCTTCACATCGTCAGTACCAAGAAACCGTCCATGATGACCTCCTATCGCTTCGTTTACCGCGTCAGATAAGGTACTGGACGTTGCTCCCGTCAAACGGGATAACAAATCCGCCACGAAGATTTGGCTGATTATCGGGTGCAACACATCAGACTTGATGAGTGAGATTCCTTCTTGTTTCAAACGTGCCGCCTGCTCTTTGTTTAAACTCTGAAACGACGTCGAAATCTTGCCGATGTCGTGAAGTGCGATTAAGTACGGTACTAATTGAGTGACCGTTTGTGGATCGGCGTTCAAAGCGCAAGCTAGAGCATTTCGCCAACGCGGCGAAGTATTTTCACCTAAAAGTTCCCGTGCGACATTTCCAACATCGAGCATATGGAATACAGCAGGATGAAAGTCATTTGGGTCATTGCTATCTTTTGCTGTTTTGCCCCACAATCGCAACAGAACATCGGTTTCCATGTAAAATCTCCTTAGCGATACAATTCATATTGCCGTGTTGCCCATCCACGGAATTCATCTCTAAGTTCCTGTGGTTCAATCACCTCTACATCCGGCCCCCAACTGCGTATCCAGGGGGTTATTTCCAATGCACTATTTACTTGTAAAGAGAGCAGGCATCCGCCATTGGGAATATCCTCAATTGATTGTGAAATATGCCACACTGATTCCTTAACGCGGCGTGTCACATGTGGTGAGAATTTCAGAACAATGCTAATTGCATCTCCGGTGAAAATGCCCCAACTTGATTCCAGAAGCTTCCCTACGCTTATTTCAGGTGGAATCTCGAACCGGTTGTTCAGAAGTTCTAAATCCTTCATGCGCTCAAGCTTAAAGGTGATAATGCCTTCCTTTCCTTCCCTCACAGCATGCCCGATAACATAGACAGAGAAGCCAACACCCGTCATGTCAACGAAATAAGGTTCTAGAAGCCATTCCTTGATACCGTCACTTTCAAGAGACTGGTACTTCATTCTTACCTGACGCTGGGTTGTCCATGCAATTGCAATCTTCTCGAAGTTACGTATAAACTCCAGGTCTTCCCTTTTATCGCCAACCGAACTGGCGCACTCTTTCAACTTTATGGCAAGAGGTGAAGGCAATACGGAGGAAATCTTGGTTAGAGCTTTTTCAATGTGTGGGTTGTTCTCATCGGTCTGACGAAGCGCCAGCCTGCATGCCAAAAATATTACCATTGCCTCATAAAGTGAGAAGGAAACCGGCGGCAGAATATAACCTGCGGTAATTCCATACCGGTCTCCGTTCTGCGTCAGAGGGATCCTAAGGTCAGTTTCCAGCGATTGAATATCTCGTTGAATCGTTCGCATACAGACTCCACAAAGGTCAGACAGTTCTTTGCTCGTGAGACCTGAGGGATTGCTGTGGAGAAAGTGTTGTATTTGACTGAGACGAATCGCCCGGACGGGACTATCATTATCTTTCAATAGCTTTCCTCCCGAAGTTTCTCAGGAACAGTTAAAACGTCGCTGCCAAAGTATAACATTGGAAAGCGACAAGAACGGTCGTTTTAAAATTGATAAGTTTAAGTGCCATAGGATTGTAACGCCGAAGGCAGATGTTACACAAGATGAACTTATAATTTCAGGATACCGTTAATGCCCCATACCGCAAAACGTCACAAATTTGTAATTATTTCGATTACGATTTTATGACTTTGCAACAGTCGTAGTGACAAAATAAGTTATGGTTTTTCACTCCCCGATACGCCTGATACCAATCATTTCACTAAGATACAAAACGGAAAAGGAGAATATTCTATGTTGAGCTTGAATTCCATTATGATCGGGTCCGAAAAACCGGACGCGCTGGCCGAGTTTTACAAAAAGGTACTCGGTAAACCGGACTGGGAGGACAGCGGATGGTATGGGTGGAAGGCGGGGAATACCTACCTTCATATCGGCGAACATTCCGAGGTAAAGGGGAAAGCCAAAGAACCCCAGCGCGTCATATTGAATTTCGAGACCAAACAGGTAAAAAGCCAATTCGAAAAGATCAAGGAACTGGGAGCCAAAGTCATTAAAGAACCTTACGAAATGGACGGCGGCTGGGTTGCCACTTTCGCCGACCCCGACGGTAACTATTTCCAGTTGACGACTCCCTGGGAATAAACCAAAGTAAAAAGTAAAAGCTAAAACAGACGGGTTAGATGAGAAAACGCTATAAAACTATCGACGAATATATCGGTGATTACCCCGAAAACGTGCAAGAACGTCTCGAAAAGATCCGGCGGACTATACGCGGGATCGCTCCCGGTGCCGTGGAAACTATTAGCTACCAAATACCGGCTTTCAAAGTGGATGGGAAATTC
>JAUSGV010000118.1 GCA_030648675.1 Dehalococcoidales bacterium | reverse complement strand
TCACCGTCCGGGAAGAACAAAGACCTGGTACATGTTGCTACTGCTCCGAACGAAGCCATAGCCGGCATGTGGAAGGATATCCTGGAAGACAACGGCATACAGGTTTTAATAAAAAGAAAACCTCTCAATTATCTTAATTACGGCGTTCCTGCCACTGATGACCTATGTGAGATTTACTCTCCGGCGTCGCAGGCACAAGAGGTAAAACAGATTTTGGAGTCTCTCGACAAGGCCGGTGACACGGAAAAGCCTCCTGACGAAACTGATAAATAAGGCGGATTGCTTCGCTTCGCTCGCAAAGACTCCTTTTCTTCGTCGTTGCGAGGAGCGAAGCGACGAAGCAATCCGTAGCGCCTAAGACAATGAGACACCATGCAAACCAGTCAATATTACGTATACATCCTTGCAAACAAAACCAACGTCGCTCTTTATATCGGGGTGACAAACGACCTGAGAAGAAGGGTATACGAACACAAAAACAAGTTTGTTAACGGATTCGCAGAGAAATACGACATCGACAAGCTCGTTTACTATGAAGTTTTCGGCGATCCCGAGAATGCAATATTAAGAGAGAAGAAGTTGAAAGGCGGGTCACGAGCGAAGAAGAACCGGCTAGTTGAGTCAATGAATCCTCAATGGCGGGATCTTTACGATGAGCTTTAGAGGCGATGGAATTCGGATTGCTTCGCTTCGCTCGCAAAGACTATTAATTGTGGTCTTGGCAAGGGATCCCGATTCAATCGGGGCTCGCAAAGACCTTTTGATTAGAGCCTTGCTGTCCTTGCGAGAAGTCCCGATGTAATCGGGACGACAAAGCAATCCGTTTAAACATACTGGTCTTCTCGAATATGAGAGAAAAGAGTGTTACCTAGACCTTTTTCGCGGATTGAGCCAGCAGCCTGGCCGCCTCTTTCTTCATCAATTCCACCGACGCTTTCTGACCGGTCCACATCTCGAAGGCCAGGGCACCCTGCCAGACGAACATATCGAGCCCGCTGATGGTTTTGGCCCTGGCCGCCGCTGCCTCTTTCAACAAACGCGTCTCCATGGGGTTATAGACGATATCATATACAACCAGACCCGGGCGCAATAAACCGGCATCGACGGGAGTTTCGGAAATTTTAGGGCTCATGCCAACGCTGGTGGCATTAACCAGGATATCGGCTTTAGCCAGCACCTTTACCATATTTTCGGAATTCGATTCCAGGGCATCAACCTTTTTGCCGAAGGTCTGCGTGATGTGGCCCGCCAACTCTACCGCCCAATTTAGTTCTTCGATGCGATTAAGAATGGTCAGATTGGATTTTCGATCGGCGAGAACGAAAGATGCTGCCCTCGCGACCCCGCCGGCGCCGATGATAACGACGTTCTTTCCCTCCGGCTCGACCCCCTGCGCCAGCAGAGCATGGAGAAAACCGCCGGCATCGGTATTGTAGCCCCGCAGAACACCGTCGTTATTAACAATGGTATTAACGGCACCTATTTTCTCCGCCAGCGGATCGAGTTCATCGAGCAGCGGGATAACAGCGACCTTGTGCGGGATGGTGACGTTAAGGCCGCGGAGGTTAAAAGCCCTCATGCCGCCAATAGCCCGGGTCACATTTTCTTTCTGGACGCGAAAAGCGACGTACACATAATCTAGTCCTAACTCGCGGAAAGCGGCGTTGTGCATCACAGGAGACATGGAGTGTTCTACCGGATCGCCGATAAGGGCACAAACCCGTGTTTTGCCGGATATATCCAAGTTCTTCATACTCCCATCATCTCGTATATATTTCTCATTTCACCAACGGTCAATTGTCCTTTAGCCGATTCCTTACCTTTTGATATGGAGGCGTAGGTAAATTCACCGCCGGCAAGGGGACAGAGCACGCGGCTTAATATGCCCAGCGGTCCCATGGCAAAGGCGACTATTTTAGCTTCAGGAAATTCTTTTATAAGTTTCAGCACGGTCAGATTATCTTCCGGCTCGCTGGCGGTGGAAACTACCTTGCAAATATCGGCACCGGCATTCAACTGCTTGCGCACAATCCGCTTCAAATCATCGAGCGACGGTGTTTTTTCCAGGTCGTGATAAGACAGCAGTAATTTGGTCCGCCTCTTGATGGCCCTGGCAATATTCTCGAGATTCGGCGTATTAACCTCCACATCGATGAAACTGGCCCCCAGTTCCACGGCATGAAGCAGCGGCTCGATACGGCGGGCTTCGGGACCCTGCCATTGCCCACCTTCCACAGCCGTCCGGTTAGTGGCTATCCAGGGCTTGCCCAGTTTCCTGGTCAGGTCTTGCCAGCCCTCGCCGATGAGGTCGATACGCAATTCGAAAAGGTCGGCAAGGGGAGCGACCTCCTTTATTAACTGCAGGTCGTTAGCGATGACGACAGCACAAATCGCGGATTTATTCATTTTCCCTCGAGAAATACCTGCTCCACGAGCGAATTATTCACACCGTCGCTGATAACCACTTCGCCGACCGTCCGCGGTAAAACAAAACGTATCCTTCCCTGAAGGACCTTCTTATCGTGCTTCATGGCGTGCATAAGTCGTGTTATCTCCAGTAACGGCAGCTCAACAGGCAGACCGGCTCGAACTATCAATTCTTTTATTCTGGCAACATCGGCATCGGAAAGCATACCCATACGGTTAGAAATTTTCGCAGCAGCCACCATGCCGATCGCTACCGCTTGGCCGTGGCTGATGCCGAAATCGGAAACGGATTCGACGGCATGACCGACCGTATGGCCGTAGTTCAGAATTGCCCTCAAGCCCAGATCCGTCTCATCTTGAGATACGACGTCGGCCTTGGTCTTCGCCGAGCGATAAACAACCGTCTCGAGTGCGCGGGCATCCCGAGCTTTAATCCGGTCGATGTTGCGTTCCAGGTAGCTGAAGAAGCTGGCGTCGAGAATGACGCCGTATTTGATGGCTTCCGCTAAGCCGTCGGTCAGATCAACCGTTTTCAGGACGTCGATGTCGGCAATAACGAGCCGCGGCTGATAAAAGGCACCGATCTTGTTTTTCATTGTGCCGTGATTTACCGCTACCTTGCCGCCGATACTGCTGTCGACTTGTGCCAGAAGCGACGTCGGCACCTGAACGAACGGCACGCCGCGCAGATAAGTGGCGGCGACAAAGCCGGTAAGGTCGCCGATAACGCCCCCGCCTAAAGCGAGGATAGGCGTTGTCCTTTCAGTAAAGGCATCGGTCAACTCCTCGTACAGCCTTCCTGCGGTTTCCAGCGATTTCTGCTCTTCTCCCTCGGGAACTTCGAGCACGGAAACCTTAAAGCTCCGGCTGGCAAGACTCTCCTCGAGGATGCCGCCGTACAGTTTTCTCAGATTGGGGTGGGTAACGATCACAGCGCGGCCGCTGAAGCCAAGATCCTGCAGCAGCAGTCCGGCCTCATCGAGCATACCCTGCCCGATATGTACCGAGTAACTGCGGTTGCCCAGCCTGACCCTGACTTTTTTCATACTATTCCTTAGTTCCAGGCTCCCTCTTTAATAAAGAGGGATTGAGGGAGATTTAAATCCCTCTTAATCTCCCTTTATGAAAGGGAGAAATATTGGATTAGGTCTTTGTCTTACCCTTCGGTTGAATGGCTTTATAGACCCGCTGACAAGCGGCGATAACCTCTTTAAGTTCGTCGGGCGTGATCATCTGCTTGCCGTCGACCAGTGCTTCGGA
>JAUSGV010000093.1 GCA_030648675.1 Dehalococcoidales bacterium | reverse complement strand
ACAAAGAAGCCCCGATATCCGTCACGATTGCCGCAACCCTCGGGAAAAGGAGCGTCCAGCCGATATTGGTTGCCGAAGTGACCAATATCTCTCCATCGACCAACTGGTCGCCTTCCTCCAGGCTTCTCAAAAGCCTGACGGTACCGACGGCCTCGCCCGCTGAACCAGGCACGCCGGTGATGATACTATTGCCGGAAAGCACTGCCGCAAATTTTCCGGATTTCTCTCCAGAATCAGAACACTCGTCGCATTGACCCAAGTTTTTGGCCCACTGAAAAGGATCGAACGGTCCGGAGATCGCCGGGGGATAGGGCGGCAGGGCTTTGTACCTTTCGTAAGTCTTTTTCCGCGCCGGGATATAGGATGTACTCTCATCCTTCCCGGATAGAATTTCAAGCAACTCTTCGACAGTAAGAAAAAAGGCATCATCACCGATTTCCGCCAGCACTCCCGATTTGCGTGCCCAGGAACGCATAACCCAGACCAACCGGATAAATTCCGAGCGGACTGACTCACGTGCTCTATTAGCTGCTGCACATTGTTCCAGCCGCCGTATTAAACCTTTTGCCCGGCGCGGATACCGCATTTGCAGCCTTTGCCAGGCATCTTCGTAGTCGGAGTACTTTTTGCTTAGAAGCTCGTCGACATCGACTTTCGACGCGTTGTACGCATTTAACTCACGATCCAACCAACCGTCTTCTTCAAAAGGTCTGGCAGCAGCGGCTTCTATCTCCAAAACTCCTCGGTGACCCCACGTATCCAGATAGACATCACGAGGCATTTTCCCGTTAGCGACCCTGGAGAGACCGACGACCGGACCCAGGCTCTCAAGGAACTCACCGTTTCGGTTCGCATTGGTCAACAGGACATCTGTATCGGCGGAGCCCACCATGTCTCCCAATACAGGACGCAATTTGCCGCTTAGAATACCAAAACGAAGAGCGGTCGCGATAACCCGGTGAAAGGCTCGCAAGACGTACGGATTGATTTCTTTCGTCCAAATAGTTGCCATTTCCTCTCGCGTTTTAATGTTCTCAATACGGCCTGCCATAGTGCGACACCACGAAGGGTTACCGGCAATAAATCCGGGGACGTTTCTCGCTTTCCATACGTGTTTTGCGATCATGCTTAAGCTCTTCGGCATTACTTTTCCGAGCAGCACGCTCTTTGACAACTTCAAAGATTGCTCCGCCGGGTCAATCGGATCGTCCGCATCGCCGGCAAGCTCTTTGGTACTGATTTTCAAATTATCGGCCAACTTACCGAAGCTGCGTTGGATCATGCGTTCCAGCGAACGGTTCGCATATACCCTACCGCCGATATTGCCGGTAAACGATATGCCGGGAATCAAATCGAATTGGCTGAAACAGTTATGTCCGAAGGAATACGTAAACGGCGTCATGACCACGCTTACTGCCTCGCCGACATTTACACAAGACCAAAGGTAATCCCCATTCCGGCTGTCGTTTATTTCCCCGGTGACCGGGTCCCATCTTATTTTCGATTGCGTGGCTCGTTCTCTATTCAAAACTATTCTCCAGCAATTACGTCAGCGTACCGGGCACGTTCCTTGAAATTAAAAGGAGGCATTCCGTTCGTAACCTCTAATAGCGATTAAGAAAGATAGGCCAGGCTCATTTCGGGCTAGTTCGGCATTGAAAATATAATTATACGCCCACTTCTATTTGCTACACAAACGACTTTCTTCAACCGCAATCCTGGTTGTAACACCAGGTGATATAATACAGTTGAATTCAGCGGGATTATCGAGATAAGGAGAGCGAATTGGATAGCAGCAAACAGCGGGAAACAGAAATCCGCAAAATGGTCCAACAGTTAAACGACAAAACAATGGGTCTTATCGAATCGACCGCATCCGATTCTCACCTGGGGATGCCGCTCGAGCAAAGAGTTAAGACCTTGCAAGATCTGAAAGAAGCCACGGAAACTCTACTCAAAGAAACGATTGACGTTTTGACGCAGGAAGGCTATCAAAAGAATCGGGATATGATATCTTTCTGTTTCACCAACATGACCGGTATCGGCGAACGCATAGACTCGGCAATAAGGACGATAAAGAACAAGCCGTCACGCTAAGTCCGGCGAATACCGGATCAATGATTGTCCAGGGAAACATTATTAAGCATGACGAAGCCAAGAGCGTTTGGCTTGTATCCGTGAACGTAGGGCTTCACCAACATAATATTTTGTGTGAAGAAGAGCGGAAGTGCCGCTGCACTGTCAACCAGCTTTTGCTCGGCTTGTTGGTATAATACCGCGCTGTCTTTAAAGTTTTGTGTTCTTCCCGCTTTGTCTATCAGGGCATCCACGTCCGTATTGGAATAGCCGCCGTAATTATAATCGGCGCCGCTGCGGAAAAGGAGTTCGAGAAAATCCTGCGGATGAGGATAGTCGGCGATCCATCCGAAATCAAACATCTGGTCCAATTCTGATTTTAGATTGTAGGTAAATCTATCCGGCTCCAGCGCCCGGATCTTAACCTCCACACCCAGATTCTGTTTCCACTGGTAGGCTATAGCCTCAAGTGAACCGGAAACCGAACCGCCTTCCCCTGAAGTCGTGATCGTTATCGGCGGCAAATTGCCCACGGAGCCGTACTTCGATTTAGCAATCAATTCTTTGGCCTTGTTAACGTCAAAACCGATACCGGACAGGTTTTTGTTGAAACCCGGTATCGCCGGCGGCAAAAAGCCGAGGGCGTTAGTTTCCATGTTCTTGAAAGAAACCGAAATCAATTTTTCCTTGTCCACGCCATATGAAAAAGCGAGACGGACGTTAACATCGTCGAAAGGCGGTTGAGCTGAATTGAAGCCCAGATAATAAACACTAAGTTCGGGCCCTTGAATGAGCTGTCCGGCAAACGGTCCCGTCTGGTCGGATGCTCTTTCAATGTAAGGCAAGGCAACGCCCACCACGTCGATTTTGCCGGTCTCGTACAGGTCCATGGGAACCCCTTGCAAAATGCTGAACACTACCGAATTTACCTTCGCTTTATCGCCGTAGTAGTTTGCATTCCTCGTAAGGACAAGCTGCTTTTGTTTGGTGTAATGCGTTAACTTGAACGGGCCGGTACCATTGGGAATTTGCCACCAGGTTTTCCCGGACTGTACGTTGTTTTTGTCGACAACAAAAGCCGTAACGTAGGTCATTTTCGAAAGAAAATGTGATTTCGGGGAATCTATCGTCACTTGAAGGGTATAATCGTCGACCACCTTAACCCCGCTAATTGAACCGGCCTTTCCCGATAGCATTTCTTTCACTCCGACGATGTCGCCCAGATAGGTAAGAGCCGTTGTCGAGCCTAGCCCCGGATCGCATGCCCTTTCCCAGGAGAATTTGAAATCGTCTGCTTTTACAAGCCGGCCGTCTTGAAATTTCACGTCGTTCCGCAGGTAGAAAGTGTAGGTTGTTCCGTCGGGACTGATATTCCAACTTGCGGCGATATCTGGCTCGGGTTGGAGGTTATCGTCTAGACGCACCAGGCCGCTGAATATTTGCACAACATAGTCATGAGAAGTTGCGTCACCCGTCAAAGCAGGATCAAGCGTGGCAGGGTCATCTCCGGCCAGATTAAGTGTCCCTTTCGGGACAACTGCCGGAGCTGCAGGGGTACCGGTGGGAGGTTTTACCGATGGGGGGACACAACCCGCCAACAGATCTGATGCCAGCACTATGACGAGAAGTCCGGCCCACAGCATCTTTTTCATTGTCTGTTTTCACTCACCTTATTAATAGCCCGCTGCTAGGCACCTATCTTTTGTTTCCATAACGCATACAATTGGTCCATATCAAAACCGTAAACCTTTTTAAAGGCATCATCGTAAGCGCTGCCCTGTTGGAAAGTACTTAGTAAGGCAAGCATTTTATGCTGCCCGTATGTTGTAATCAGGTAATTCACCACACTATAACTTTCCCCGTAAGAAGTTGACGCTGCGTCGGTATAGGCTGAAAATGGACTACTTAAACTACGAATTGAAACCAAAGTCTTGCTGGATATCGCCTTACTCAGGGCACTAATCATTCCCGGATCGGGTTGCCCTTCATTGTAGACTGCCAGGCCTTCATCCAACCAAACCGGCAATTCGTTATAAGGATTCGACGTCATCTGATGCACAGCCAGATGAGTCAGTTCGTGAGCGATAGCATTTTCACCCCAGGCAAGATTTGACGGAGCGATTCCGATAGCGATAATAGCGTATTCAGTAAAAGCTACTCCTCCGGTCCACTCCGCGGGAAAGATCATCGACCCTTTCAAATCCTGAGAGTCGGCGTAAATGTAAATCCTGATAGGTCTTAGCAGCGTCGCTCCAGTATTACTTTCTAGCCGCACCAACGCTTGTTGTGCCGTAGTCAACAGTTGATTGGCGAAAGCATCGCTTCCGTTGTACCAGTACAGGGTAATATTGTTTTGCTTTATGTTCCGCCACTGGAAGCGATTATCGGCGAATTCGACCTTCTGGGGCGTACTTTCAAAACTGCGGCCGCTCGCATCTTTTACCGCCCACCAGAAATTAAGCGCCGACCCCGGTGGAAGACCTCCGGTCTTTTGCATATCCATAACCCAACTGGTTTGAACGGATGTCGATGGACTGAATTCAACAAAGGATTCACTGAAAACACTGGTAAAATAATCACGGTCGACAGTGAATCGCAAGCGGATGTCGGTAATATTGACGTCGTCGTTCACCACGAGGTTGAAAGTTAACTTAGACGGGAAATCGACTGCCGCCGTAGAACTCTGAATGGAAATCGCATTTTGCGGCTGCTCACGGGTAATAATGCCGGTTGCAATCGGATGAGCCAGTGCCGGTCCCGAACCGGTCAAACCAGCCAGTAAGCAAAGTAATATTCCCCAGAGAGTAATCCTATTCTTCATCCAACTTTTCACTTCCCACCCCTGGCATCAAACGCTGCATTACGCCGTGAATTATAAGGCGGTTATCAGCACGGCGATTGTTCCGGCGAGAAATACTCCGTCGAAAACCCCAGCCCCGCCGATACTTATCATATGAGGGCCGAGACGCTTTACCTTGTTCCAGTTAAGCAGATCGGCGCCGATAAGAGTCCCCAGAGTCCCGGAAATGTAAGCCACCGGGGCTGGATGGGTACGCGCGAGCAGCAGTGCCAATCCCGCAGAGGCAAGCGGCGGTATAAATGCAGGCATTACTATCCCCATTCCGGCAACGGGATAGGAGAGCAACCGACTCACCAGAATTATTACCGCCGTTGCTGCCAGTGTTTCCAATATTGGTGCCCTCGGTAATAGATATAGGGCAAATAGTGCCGGAATGAGAGCACCGCCGACGTTTATGGCAACCGTTTGCGTGGCAACCTTGGGCGGCAGATAAAAGAAGAAACGGGACAGGAATGTCTGCGGCTCCTCGTATACTACCTGACGCCGGGAAATCGGTATGTTTATCATACTCCCCACAAGCGTCGCGATCAGGAGTACAATTGCCGAAGTCTGGGACAACCCCAATTCGTTGTAGGAAATCGTTATTACGTTTAAAAGGATAAGGAAGATTAGAATCGGTAAGATGATCAGGATCGGCAGCAAAAGCGTCAGGCAACCCATAAAACTATTATAGGGCAACGACAAATTAAAAGTAACGACAGAGTTGCTATTGCTGTCTAACGAGTTTGATCTCGAACAGCGACGGCCAGTATTTTCCCGTTACGAAAAGGCGTCCCTTTTGGGCATCGTAGGCAATGCCGTTCAAGACGTCTACCGGTTTGCCGTCGGATTGCGCCGGCAGTAAACCTTTCAGGTTTACCCAGCCATTGACCCGGCCGCTTCCCGGGTCGATAATGGCTATATTGTCGGAATTCCATACGTTCGCGTATATCAATCCACCGACATATTCGAGTTCATTCAAATTGTTTACCGGCCCTCCATTGTCCTGAACGCTGATATCGCCGATATTTTCAAATGTTTCCGGGTCCAAAATGTGCAGCGTTGAAGTACCGTCGCTCATTATCAAATGTTTGCCGTTCGTGGTAATTCCCCAACCCTCGGTATCGATATTAAATTCACGGCGCAACTCAAAAGTGCTTTTGTCGTAAACAAACCCTTTGTGGTCTTGCCACGTCAATTGTATGATTGTATTGCCGAACATGGTGATGCCTTCGCCAAAATAATCTGCACCAAGGGGACGTATTTGCAAGACTTTACCGGTTTCCAGGTCGACTTTCCGCAGAGACGACTGTCCCTTTAACCCCGTACTTTCGTACAAAACTCCGCCATCGAGCACAAGCCCTTCGGTAAAAGCGCCAGTATCATGCGGGTAGGTGTTAACAATCTGGTAGGAATACTGCTGAACCGACGGGAGAGGAGGAAGCGTTTCGCTTTGGTTTGAAGTTTCGGCCTGGGGAGTGCTTGCTGCACTTGTATTTTCGCTTGCATTTTGGGGCTTCGAACCGCAGCCAAAACCGGCGGTTTGTACCGCCAACATCAGGATAATCAAGAACGACCTGATAAAAGACTGCATCCTGCCTTGAAGGGTTGGTCAACTTTTCATGTTTACAAACTGTAAAGGAACGCCGAAATCCTGCTCGGTAAGCTTTTGCATCACCTCACGAAGGTCATCGATCTGCTTCCCGGTGATTCTAACCTGCTCCTCCTGGATTGTCGGTTGCACCTTCATGTTGAGGCCTTTGATGAATTTAACCATTTTCTGGCAGGTCTCTTTTGAGATTCCTTCTTTGATCAGGACATCCACCTTTACCGTCCCATGCGCAGCCATTTCTATCGGCTTAACATCGAGAGACTTCGGATTAACGTGAAGCCGGACGCACTGTCCGGTCAGGATGCTGATGATCTCTTTCGCCTTCCAATCATCTCCAGTAGTAACATTGATAGCCTTCTTTTTCTTATCCAGAATAATTTCGGAAACGACGTTCTTGAAGTCGAATCGCGTCGCAATTTGCCGTTTGGTATTATTGACAGCATTATCGAGTGCCTGCATGTCTACTTTACTCACAATGTCGAGCGATGGCATCTCTTCCTCCCTTGCCCCCTCAATATTATATTCACGAGGTACTAATGTCAAAAACTCTTTTCCTCAACGCTACACTTGTGACCGTACCCGAGTTGCCATATAATTGGGTGTTATCCAAAATACACACTGCAACGAACTGCTTCGTTCGGAAATCCGATAAAACGTAGAACAGTTCAGTCACCGCGAATACTATTAAGCAAAGGTAACATTATGGCGTTAAGTTGTGGGTTGATCGGTATCGCTTCATGCGGTAAGACGGTCATCTTCAAAGCGATAACATCGTCTCGGGTTTTGAGTTCAAATCCATCCGACATGAACCGCATGATCATCAAGGTACCCGACTCCCGTCTAGACAAACTGGAAGCGATGTATCACCCTCGTAAACTGGTACCGACAACTATTGAAGTCGTTGATATACCCGGTCTTTCGACCCGCGGTCAGTCGGACGGCAAGGGATTTCGACTTCTCGGACAAATCAAGAACGTGGATGCGCTTATCCACGTGGTACGCTGCTTCGAAGACGGCAACATTCCCTTCGAATACGATACGATCGACCCCAAACGCGATGTCGAGACCGTAGACCTGGAATTGATGGTTGCCGATGCCGCTACACTCGAAAACAAGGTCAACCGGTTGGCAAAAAAGCTGCGAATGGGAGACAAAGATGCAGCCCGAGACGCGGCCGCGTGCGAGAAAGTCCTCAACGCCATAAAACAAGGGATCCCGGCGCGCCGCCAAAACCTGACCGCCGCGGAATTAGCCAGCGTTTATGACTGCAATCTGGTCTCATTAAAACCGGTACTGTACGTTGGCAATATCAAGAACCCGGAGGACGCTGGCAACGTTCATGTCGCTGCCCTGAAGCTCATGGCAGAATCCGAGCCTACCGAAATGGTAGTTGTTCGCGGCAAGGATGAGGCCGATATCGCCGATCTCGAACCTGAGGAACAAAAGGAATTCCTGAAAGAGTTGGGGTTGGAACACTCTTCAATGGAAAGGCTCGTTTATGCCGCTTACCGCAAACTCGATTTGATCACTTTTTTCACTGTGGGCGAAGACGAAGTGCGTGCTTGGACATGCCGGCGCGGCGATAAAGCTCCGGCAGCCGCCGGTAAGATTCATACGGATTTGGAAAAAGGGTTCATCCGCATGGAGACGATTACTTACGACGACCTTATTTCGCTGGGAAGTGAAGCGGCTGTCGCCAAGGCCGGCCGTAAACGGGTCGAAAGCCGGGAATATGTCGTCCAGGACGGCGATATCGTGCAGGTACTCTTCAATAAGGGATAGCAACCAGTTTTAGTGTTAGACTTGAATCGCTGTTCTGGTTACCGTAAAATATGTTGATGTTCGGAAAAACCAATAATGTAAGCTTTTTGCATAGGATCCAAACTCTGTTTTTCGCGCTAATAGCCGCCTTCGCTTTATTTTTCGCTGCTATTCCGCAGGTTTTTGCTCAGGATCAGCCATCGATAACGTTAAAAAATACCGTTCTGAGCGTTAACCCGGAATATGACGATCCGCTTCAGTTTGGTTTTCCTTCCGTCCTGGTAATGTACGAAGGGGAGATTGTCTCTAACAACCTATCGAAAATAACCTTTCTGGTACCGAGCGACGCAGAAATGTATTCTGCCGGCTCCGGGCCCAGAAGCCAGTACACTGTTGGAGATTCACTTAACACAAGCGGAACGTCGAACATAACGGGGTGGAAAGAGGTAAGCTTTATTCCCCGGACGAATTATTTCGTCGTCGAATATTATATGCCTGCTCGCGGAGAACCGGACCGGTTTATCCCCTTTGATTTTCGCACAGTTTATCCTATCTCCAATATGAGAGTAATCATACAGGAACCCAGACGCTCAACAAACTTTAACGTATCGCCCGAGGGAACTGTCGGATCAGATCAGGAAGGGTTTAAGGTACATATCTACAACAACCCTACCGTAACTCCGGATCAGCCTTTACTTTATAACATCACTTACACAAAGCAGGATGCGAACCCTTCTCAAGGGGCATCAGGCAGCGGAGCTTCGTCTAACGGGACCCTGATCCTGATCGTTATCGGGGCAATTATTGTGCTCGGTGCAGTATTGTTCTTCCTGCCGCAATTCAGATCAAAGCCGCAACGCGGAGGTTCGCGCTCACAGCGGCGTCAGGCAGAGCGCGAAGCGCGAAAAGCGCAAGGTAAAAGCAAGTTCTGCCGCTATTGCGGAAAACCGGTACAGGATACCGACCGATTTTGCCCGCACTGCGGACAGCCGTTATAGTAATCACACCGCGGTCACTTCCTATAACTCCGTTTACTCGCACTTCGCCTAACCTGTTTCCAATTTCCCCGTTTTGAATTCATAATTAGGTTATGGGCCGTACGAATTGGATCAGACGTTCCTATTCCATCATATCCGGCTGAATCCCGCCTAGTATCCGGCCGTTCTTCTATTTGCCTGGATCCTGGTGACAGGGTTATCCGGTGAAATCGCTCTCTAGAAACGAATGCTGTCAGGGCTGCTGCCCTTCGCCGACGTCAGCTACATTTAGCTTCATCCTGCCCCGCCAACCGTGAAAACTGTACCGATCCAAGACAACCTCATACCAATTTCATGCCGCAAATATTTCGAGCACAGATTTTTTTAGAACCTGATATTTAAAAGTTTATATTAAACCGGGAAAGAAATCATACATTTTCATAACATTTGGCACGAAAATATTTTCCCTAACATATAATGAAATAAGGAGGTGGGAAATGGCCAAAGCATTCTGGAAAGGAGCCATCAGCTTCGGTATGGTGACCATCCCGGTCAAGATGTATGTTGCCGCCACCAGTCACGGGATCAGCTTTCATCTGCTGCATAAAA
>JAUSGV010000112.1 GCA_030648675.1 Dehalococcoidales bacterium | reverse complement strand
TCCGAAGTGAACCGGGCCAGTTCTTCCTCTCACAGCATAGCCTCCCTCTCCACGACAAGTATTAAATAGTAACATAGAAGTAACCAATAACCAAGCACCCAAACTTGACAGGCTCAAGAGCAATATGGTAACATTTTATTTCATCCGGAGAGACAAAGGTATCCCAAACAAAGCCATATCAGGGGGAGGTAGGTATGCCATTTAAATTAGGCCCGATGGAACTTGGACTCATCTTGCTCATTATCATCATCGTTTTCGGGGTAGGTAAACTGCCCCAGATCGGTAGTGCTTTCGGCAAGACAATACGAGAGTTCAAACAAGCGACAAAAAGCGATGACACAACCGACGAATCCAAGAAAGTAGCTGCGGTAAAGCCGTCCTCAAAGACCACCGAGGAATAGAGGGCGGAAGTTAAAGTTTTCCAGTCGCTTGGATGGGACACCACCGAGACGGCAAAATAGAGGTTCCTTTAGAAACCTTCTCTGCTTATGCCGGGAAGGTTTTTTGTTTTAGTCCGCTCAAGGGAGAGAAATTTGCTGAAATCAGGTTTTATCGGAGCAGGAACGGTAGGTTCAAACCTCGCTCTTCGGCTGACAGAGAAGAAGTATCCTGTCGTGGCAGTGTCAAGCCGCAGCCATGCCCGGGCGGAAAAACTGGCTAAAGCTATTCCCGGTTGCCGCGCCGTCAATAATCAGACCGTCGCCGAGGAGGCCGAACTGGTTTTTATAACTACTCCCGACGATATCATCGGGCATATCGCCGCCGGGGTAAAATGGCACAAAGGACAGAATGTCGTCCATTGCAGCGGGGCCGATTCCACAGCCGTACTGGAACCGGCACGAAAATCAGGTGCCGGGGTCGGTACATTCCATCCCCTGCAGACCTTTACCAGCGGCAAGGAGACCGTTGAGGACATGGCGGGCATAACCTTTGCAATCGAAGCCGAAGAGCCGCTGCTTACCATTCTAAAAGACATGGCGACAACTCTTGGCGGCCGCGGGATAGTGTTGAAAGCCGGTGACAAAGTAATCTACCACACCGCAGCCGTCATGGCCTGCAATTATGTAGTAACTCTGGCCAAGCTGGCCACCGACCTGTGGGCGACCATCGGTATTTCCCCGCAGGAAGCAAGGCTTGCCCTATTACCGCTTTTACAGGGAACAATGCATAATATAGAGACTACCCCGACGCTAGCGGGGTGCCTGACCGGACCAATCGCCCGTGGAGATGCCGGAACCATCAGGAAACATCTCGAGGCGCTGGAGAAAACCGCTCCGGAGTTACTGTCCGTTTACAGAGAACTCGGCCGCCAGACGATACCGCTGGCCCTGGAAAAAGGCACAATTACGCAACGGCAGGCCGAAGAGATACTGAATATTCTAGATGAACCCAGCATGGTCAGTGTAATTAAAGAGGGGGTAAACCAATGAGAGTAATGCTCAAGAGTAAAATCCATCGAGCCTACGTTACCGATGCCAACATAGATTACGAAGGCAGTATTACCATCGATAAGAGGCTAATGCAGGCAGCGGACATCATGCCCTACGAGCAGGTACACGTGCTGAATCTCCATAACGGCGAACGCTTCACCACATACGCCATCGAAGGAGGGAAGGGAGAAATCTGCCTCAACGGCGCCACGGCACGGCTAGCCGTGAAAGGCGACATCGTTATCATCCTCACCTATTGCCCGGTTGAAGAATCACAAACCCGTAATCTCACGCCCAAACTGGTATATGTCAATGCCAAAAACGAAATCGTGAAGAGCAAGCACGAATAACCAAATCACAAGAAACAAGAGACAAACACCAAACAAATTTCAAAAATCAATATTCAATGCCCAAACCTTTGGTCAGAGGTGTAACATGCGTATTACCATCAACCAAATCCGCGAGATGAAGCTAAAAGGTGAGAAAATTACCATGCTCACCGCCTACGACTACGTCACGGCCAAAATCGTCGACGAGGCGGGGATACCTTTGATTCTTGTCGGCGACAGCCTGGGCATGGTTGTACTCGGCTATGAATCCACGATACCGGTAACCATGGAGGAGATGCTCCACCATACCAAAGCGGTGATGCGCGGGACAAAGAACGCCCTGGTAGTCGGCGATATGCCCTTTATGACCTACCATATCAGTGTTGAAGATGCCCTGAGCAATGCCGGCCGTTTCATCCAGGAGGGCGGCTGCCAGGCAGTCAAACTGGAGGGAGGGGTAGACGTAGCCGAAAAAGTAAGGCGGATTGTGCAATGCGGCATCCCGGTAATGGGGCATATCGGACTTACCCCGCAGTCAATCAACCAGCTTAGCGGACACCGTATTCAAGGCAAAAGTCCGGAAGCCGCCGCAAGGCTGCTGCAAGACGCCAGGGCACTGGAAGAGGCCGGGGCTTTCGCCGTCGTCCTCGAAACTATGCCGACGGCACTATCGGCACTGATTACACAAAAGCTAAACATTCCAACCATCGGCATCGGAGCCGGCAACGGCTGCAACGGCCAGGTGCAGGTAATCAACGACATCCTCGGCTCCTTTACCGATTTTGTGCCCAAACATACCAAACAATACGCCAAACTGACCGATGTCATACGCAAGGCGGTTGGCGATTATTATGCTGAGGTCAAAGACGGCAGCTTCCCCACGGAGAAGCAAAGCTTCAAAATGGATGAGAGTATACTGACTGATTTGGGTTAGCATTTGAAAATAATTAAGACCATCGCGGCGATGAAAAACGCCAGGGAAAAGCTCAGCGGTACGGTCGGTTTCGTGCCGACGATGGGCTATCTCCACGAAGGGCACATGGAATTAGTAAGACGAGCCAAATCCGAAAACCAAAGGACAATTGTCAGCATATTCGTCAATCCGGCGCAGTTCAGCCCCGGGGAAGACCTGGACAGCTATCCCCGCGACATTCCCCGCGACATGGAGATGCTGGAGAAGGTCGAACCGGATATTGTCTTTATTCCCTCGCCACGGGGGATGTACCCGCCGCGATTCAACACCTGGGTTGACGTAGAAAAAGTGACAGAGCACATGGAGGGCGCCTTGCGTCCGGGCCATTTCCGCGGTGTGGCGACAGTCTGCACCAAACTATTCAATATAGTTCAGCCCACCACAGCCTATTTCGGACAGAAGGACGCCCAGCAAGTAGTCACTATCAGGAAAATGGTAGCAGATTTGAATATGAACGTAGAAATAGCGGTCATCCCCACCTTGCGCGAGCCGGACGGTCTGGCAATGAGCAGCCGAAATGTCTATCTTAAGCCGGATGAGCGACGGGCAGCCTGCATCCTGTACCACGCATTGAAATTAGCGGAGAAGCTGTGGGCACAGGGGGAAAAGGACGCCCACCGTATCCGTCAGGCAATGATAAAGCTCATCGAGGAGGAGCCTCTGGCAGAAGTGATTGGCTATGTCAGCATCGCCCATGCCGAAACGCTGGAAGAACTGCATGAGATTAAACCCCCGGCACTGGTATCTCTAGCGGTGAAAATCGGCAAGCCAAGGCTGATTGATAATATAGTGCTGGAATAAAGCCTCCACATCACCCTCAACATCAAACCACTGTATTCTTTTATCGCTCAGGCGGAACCAAGCGTACTGGTGGCGGGCGAGACGGTGGGTCTCGAATTTGATTTGGTCTTTCGCTGTCTCCAAGGAGATCTCGCCTTGCAGATATTGTCCGATTTGCTTGTAGCCGATGCCGGACATGGACGGCAAGTCAAAGCCGTAGCCCATACTCACCAGATTCTTTGTTTCCTTGACCAACCCCCGGTCTAGCATTATGTCAACCCTGGAATCAATGCGGCGGTAAAGCTCTGTCCTTCCCGCGGTCAAGCCGATAATCAGACTATCAAAAGGCGGGGCTTTCTTTCTCTGCAATCCGGAAAAAGGCACGCCCGTATGGTGCGAAACCTCTAACGCTCGAATTACCCGCCGCACATTACGCGAGTCTATATTCTGGGCCGCTACCGGATCAACCCTTACCAGCTCCTGATAAAGCTCTGCCGACTCCCCCCTGTCCGCCCTTTTCTGCAGGCCGAGCCTGAATTCAGGATCCGGTGCTACCGCCGGAATTACCCACCCTTCCAGCACCGCCCGGACGTATTGTCCGGTGCCGCCGACAAGTAACGGCAATTTCCCACGACGTTGAATATCATCGATAGCCCGATTCGCCAGTTCCTGATATTGCGACAAACCGAATTCTTCATCAGGATTTATTATGTCGATGATGTGGTGGGGAACGAGGGCAAGCTCGGCAGGCTCCGGCTTAGCCGTACCGATGTCCATATAGCGGTAAACCTGACGGCTATCGGCGTTTATTATTTCGCCATTGAACTGCTGCGCGATTTGGAGAGCCAGTCGAGTTTTACCAACGCCGGTAGGGCCGACGATGGCGACGAGACGATTCACTTGATTTCCGCGGTCTGCCGAACAATGCTCACGAACAGGTCGGCCTTTAAACTGGCTCCGCCAACCAGGCCGCCATCAATTTCGTCCTGTGCCACGAACTCGGCAATATTTTCCGACGTAACACTGCCGCCGTAAAGAATACGCAGCTTCCCGGCGTTCTCTTTACCGTACAATTCGGCAAACTGCCGGCGAATCAGCCCTATAGTCTCGTTAGCCTGAGCTCCGGTAGCAGCTCGGCCGGTGCCGATAGCCCAAATCGGCTCGTAGGCGATGACTATATCCGAGGAATAGGCTAGTCCGGCAAGCCCGGCTTTTACCTGACCGGTTACCACTTCTTTTGTTTCTCCCGCCTCATTCTGCTCCAGCCTTTCGCCGACACACATGATAGG
>JAUSGV010000105.1 GCA_030648675.1 Dehalococcoidales bacterium | reverse complement strand
CGGTTGCGCCGGAAATTATCCTGCTGGATGAACCTTGCAGTGCTCTCGACCCGGCCGCTACGCTCAAAATCGAGGATTTGATGCGGGATCTGGCCGACCGTTATACTATCGTTATCGTTACACACAACATGCAGCAGGCGGCCCGGGTCTCGGACATGGCGGCGTTTTTCCTGGCGGACACCGATCGTGGCGGTATCCTCGTCGAATTCGGGCCGACGTCCCAATTGTTCACCAACCCTAAAGATAAGCGAACGGAAGATTACATCACCGGCAGGTTCGGATAACCTTCGAGGAGAAAGATTATGGAAATGAGAGCGGTATTTCACAAGAAGCTCAGAGAAATTCAGGACGAAATTCTGGTTATGGGCAGTATGGCGGGCAAAGCCGTGCTTCGCTCGGTCGAAGCCCTGAAGAATCGCGATTTGGCCGCAGCGAAGCAGATAATCGCTGACGATCAGAAAGTAAACGCGAAGCGGTTCGAGATCGAAGAAAAGTGTATCGAGCTTATTGCCACCCAGCAGCCGATGGCCGGCGACCTGCGCACCATTATCGCCATCCTGAATATTACTATAGAAATTGAGCGGATAGCCGACTACGCGGAGGGAATCGCCAAGATCGTCCTGATGATAGGCAACGAACCACCGTTAAAACCATTAATCGATATTCCCCGCATGGCCGACCAAACCGTCAATATGCTGCAGCGAAGTCTGGACGCTTTCATCAACCGTGACGCTGAAGCCGCCAAGAAAATTGCCGCTGAGGACGACATCGTCGATAATCTGTACGATCAGGTATTCCGGGAGTTGCTCTCTTTCATGGCGGAAGACCCGAAGACCATTACCCGGGCAACACGGCTCATCTGGGTAACCCACAATCTGGAGCGGGCCGCGGACAGAGTGACCAATATCTGCGAGCGCGTGGGTTTCATAGTTACCGGCAGGATGGAGGAAATAGGCAGCTCGAAGTATTGAAAGCCTTATTCCCATTTTCGCTATTTTAGGCTCGCTTTTCGGGTCATTGCAGCCTGAATTTACATCTTCCAGCTTTTGTGCTATACTATATACAAGTTTCAGTTTCGGTCGAAGAGGCTTCGCGAAAAGCCGTTCATTCAGATCTTCACAGGTATTGGATGACCCGAACTCCAACTAATAATTAAAAGGAGGTCATCCAATGAGTTTTCAAGACAAGTCCATTCAATGTTCCGATTGCGGCACTACTTTCATTTTCAGCGCTAAAGACCAGGAATTTTTCCAGGAGAAAGGCTTCACTAACGAGCCAAAGCGCTGTCCTACCTGCCGCCAGGCAAGAAAAGCGGAACGAGGCGGCGGAAATGCCAGTTACGGCGGCCCTCGCCAGACGTTCCCCGCGACCTGCTCAGAGTGCGGCACAGCCACCGAAGTACCCTTTCAACCCCGTGGTGATAAGCCGGTTTATTGCAGAGATTGCTACCGCAAAATCCAGGCCAAATAAGTAAGCCTGATCCTGATCTTGAGCCGCGTCCGGGCCGGGTAACCGCCTCCGGCGCGGCTCAGAAAAGTTCGCGTTTTCATTAACTGTTTACTTGCGCTGATGCAAGTATAACCTTTTACGATAATCCCGTACGAAGCAATAAACAAAATTATGGAGGGTAGACTATGAAGATCTACGTAGGCAATCTAGCGTTTGATGTGACCAAAGAAGAAATTGAGACGGAATTCGCCGCTTTCGGCAAAGTGGAATCAGTGGCGGTAATTTCGGATAAGTTCACGGGGCGGCCCAAGGGTTTCGCTTTCGTGGAGATGCTGGCAAAGGAAGAGGCAGAAGCAGCCATAGCCGGACTAAACGGTAAAACCCTGAGAGAACGGGCTATCGTTGTCAATGTGTCTCGTCCTCGTGAGGAAAATCGCAGTGGAGGAGGCGGCTACGGCAACAAGAGAAGCGGGGGATACGGTGGTGGAAGCAGTGGAGGTTATGGCGGCGGCGGCGGACGCGGAGGCCGGTCATCCGGCGGAAGGCAAAAACGGTATTAGTCCTTTTGCCCGGCCGACTTTCCCTCAGAACGGAAAGATACGATAAAATGAGGGGGGGTAAATGAATATCTACGTTGGTAATCTCGCCATGGAAACGACCGCAGACGAACTGCGCAAAGAATTTACGCCGTTCGGAGCAGTGTTATCCGTCACCATCATGAACGACAAATACATCGGCAGCGGACAACCTCGGGCTTACGGATACGTTGAAATGGCCTCTAAGTCCGAGGGTACCGTCGCAATTGCCGGCCTCGGGGGGAGAATCCTGAGAGACCGGATCGTCAGCGTAGTTGAAGCCCTCCCCTTGTCAGACAAGGCCGGAAAAGTTCCCACCGATAAAATCAATCCCTTGAAAAGAAGGGGCGAAAGAAAAAGACAGAACGTCAATTAGGCGCCCGCACAACGGGTTCTGTACATTTATTTATCAAGGAAGTATTAATGAATTTCGAAAACCTCAATCTTAATCCGAAAATCATGGCCGGTGTGCGTGAGCTCGGATATACGGAACTCACACCGATACAAGAAGCTGCAATTCCCCCGATAATGCAGGGTAAAGATGTCATCGGCCTTGCCCAGACAGGCACCGGCAAAACGGCGGCGTTCGTGTTACCGATTATAGAGCGCCTGATGAAATCACCCAGAAAGCAAATTGGCGCTGCCATTATCACCCCAACGCGTGAACTGGCTGAGCAAGTCAATAGCGCCATTAACGCTATGGGGAAATATACCGGCATCAAGAGTATCGCCGTTTACGGCGGCACCAATATGCAAGCCCCGATACGGGAACTGAGC
>JAUSGV010000101.1 GCA_030648675.1 Dehalococcoidales bacterium | reverse complement strand
GCGGCTGCCCACGGCTGCGGGTAAAGGCTTACGACCGGGTCATCAAGCACTTTTACGCCCGGAGCCTTCGCTAAAATATCTCTGGCTTCTTCAGGGGACATCGCGTGGGTGAATTCGACGTTTACCGCTTCGCTGTGGCTGACAAAAACCGGGACGCGGACACAGGTGGCGGAAACCGCGATTTCCGGAGCGTGCATGATCTTCCGGGTTTCGTCAACCATCTTTCGTTCCTCTTTGGTATAGCCGGTATCCAGGAAGACGTCGATCTCCGGCAGTACATTAAAAGCGATCTGGTGCGGGTAAACATGGGGAACGACTTCCTGGCCTTTCAAGGTCTGTTTAGTCTGGGTGGTCAATTCTTCGATTGCTGCGGAACCGGTGCCGGACACAGACTGGAAAGTCGTTACGATAATGCGCTTAATCGGATTGACCTTATGCAGCGGATTAAGGGCAACGATCATCTGGATGGTCGAGCAGTTGGGATTAGCGATGATCCCCTTATGCCACTTGATATCTTCGGGGTTAATTTCAGGGACGACCAGCGGCACCCATGACTCCATGCGGAAAGCGGCACTATTATCGATAACGACCGCACCTGCTTCCGCGGCAATCGGGGAGAAATGGCGGCTGATATCCGCCCCAGCCGAAAACAGGGCAATGTCTACGTCCTTGAAGGATCCCGGTGTCGTTTCCTTTACTTCAACCTCTTTTTTATTGACCAGCATTTTCTTGCCGGCGGAACGGTCGGAAGCATAAAGGCTTATCGACTCCATCGGGAAATTACGTTGCTCAAGAATCTTGATAAATTCTTGGCCGACAAGGCCGGTGGCACCGACAATTGCCACTCTTTGTGCTTTCATCATGCCTCCTGAAGATTTAACAAGGCCTCCAGGCCGACCGTCAATCCGGGCCGTTTTAACACCTCTTTAACTGCCAGAATCACGCCGGGCATAAAACACTCCCGGTTGATAGTATCGTGCTTGATCCGCAGCGTTTGTCCAGCCATTCCGAATATAACTTCCTGATTGGCAACAAGTCCGGGAAGACGAACGCTGTGAATGGTAATACCGTCGATCTGTTTGCCCCGGCTGCTGACGGTTCCTTGTTCTGCAGCCGGCATAGAGAATGGTTTGCCCTTCGATTTCACCATGGCCTTAGCGGTTGCCAGAGCGGTGCCCGAAGGGAAGTCGACCTTCTGGTCGTGATGCAGCTCGACGATTTCGGCAAAGTCGAAATATTTGGCCGCTATCTTCGACAAATGCATCATTAGTACCGCGCCCAGAGCGAAATTAGCCGCGACCACAATCCCGATCTTGTACTGTTTGGCCAATCGGGACATTTCGTCAAGATCAGCGGGGCTAAATCCCGTGGTACCGATAACCAGGTTGAGGCCTTGTCTCGCGGCAACAGGTACGGCGGCTTTGGTCGCCGCCGCCACGGAAAAATCGACCATGACGTCCGGTTTGGTTCCAGAAAGTATCTGGTCGATGTCAGACGAAAAGGGTACCCGCTCCAGACTGCCTGGAATCGTCAAGGTATCTTCCGCCGGGTTCTGGTCCACGGCACCGACAACCCGCATACCGGGTTCGCGGCTGACGGCCTTGACCACCTCCATGCCCATTTTGCCGGAGGCCCCGTGGACGACGACGCTGATCGGTTTCATTACGGACCCTTGGTATCGGAATGCGGCGGCCGGTGGAACGGCGGATGCGGCCGGAACGGCGGTCTTGGTGCAGGGTTGGGGTTGGAAGTATCGCCGTCCGGGGTGCCTTCGGCTTTCTTCAGCAGGGCACGGCGGGATAGATTGATGCGGCCCATACTGTCAATTTCGATAACCTTTACCTTAACTTCATCGCCGACCTTAACTATTTCCTCAACGGTGCTCACCCTGTAATCGGCAAGTTCGCTGATGTGGACAAGACCTTCCTTACCGGGAAGGATCTCGATCATGGCACCGAAGTTCAATATACGTGTAGCTTTACCGGTGTAGGTGGCACCGACTTCGATTTCACGGGTCATGTTCTGGATTATTTCCATGGCCTTACGGGCACTGGCTTCATCGGTCGAGCCGATGAGAACGGTTCCATCGTCATTAATGTCGATAGTGGTTTTTGTTTCCTCAGTGATGGCGCGAATGGTCTTGCCGCCCGGGCCGATAATGGAACCGATCTTCTCGACCGGGACGTTGATGCGGTAAACCCGCGGCGCGAATTTGCTCAACTCAGGCCGACTGGCACTGATGGTCTTTTTCATGATGTCCATGATGAACATACGGGCTTCACGGGCCTGGTGAATGGTTTTTTCACATATTTCCAGGGTGAGGCCCTTCAGTTTCGTGTCCATCTGTACGCCGGTGATGCCTTCCGAAGTTCCGGCGACCTTGAAATCCATATCGCCGTAGTTGTCTTCCAGGCCTTCGATATCGGTCAGAATGGCGAACTTATCACCGGCGGTGACCAGCCCCATCGCGATACCGGATACCGGTCTCTTGATCGGAACACCGGCGTCCATCAGCGAAAGGCTGCTGGCACAAACGCTTGCCATGGAAGTGCTGCCTGACGAACTCAGGCATTCGGACACGAGGCGGATGGTGTAAGGGAATTCCTCTTCTTTCGGTATAACCGGTAAAAGAGAACGTTCCGCGAGGGCACCATGACCGATCTCGCGGCGCCCGGGAGAACCGACGCGTCCGGTTTCACCGTTGGAGAAGGGGGGGAAGTTGTAGTGGTGAATAAAGCGTTTGGTCTCCTCGATACCGAGCCCGTCGAGTTTTTGTTCCTCGCGGGTCGAACCAAGGGTGGTGATATTCAATACCTGAGTTTGACCTCTAGTAAAAAGTGCTGAACCATGCGTGCGGGGCAGCAGGCCGGCTTCGCAGGAAATGGGACGTACTTCCGTAAGTCCGCGGCCGCTAACGCGGCGGCCTTTTTCCAGGAGAGAACCACGTATAACCTGCCGGATCTGGTCGTCGAAAACTGCTTTGATATCTTTTTCGGCATAAGTTGCCGCAAACTGTTCGAGTAGTTTCTTTTGCAGTGCATTTACCTTGGGGTCGCGCTCGGCTTTGGTGGCACCGCTCAGGGCGGGTTCCAATTGTCCGGCGACAGCAGCGGCGACCGCAGCCGTCAATTCGGGATTAGAACTCTTAACCGGAGCTGGTTCCTTCGGTTTGCCGAGGGCCTCGCGCAGACGGTCCTGAAGCTGAATAATGCCCTGGTTAACTTCATGTCCGAATTTGATCGCTTCGATCATGAGGTCTTCCGGCACTTCTTTGGCTCCAGCCTCGAGCATGATAACTTTTTCTCGGGTGCTGGCGACAATGAGGTCGAAGGCGCTGGTTTCCATTTGCTGCAGCGTAGGATTAATAACCATCTTTCCGCCGATGTGACCGAGGCGTACGGTGCCTACAGGTCCCTCGAAAGGAATTTGAGACATATTGAGTGCGGTCGAGGCACCGATCAGAGCCAAAATATCAGCGTCATTTTCCTGGTCTGCCGACAGTACCGTGATAACCACCTGTATCTCGCGGCGCCACGTCTTGGGTAAAAGCGGGCGGATGGCGCGGTCGGTTAATCTGCTGGCGAGGGTAGCTTCCTGGCTGGGACGTCCTTCACGGCGGATAAAACCGCCCGGGATTTTGCCGGCGGCGTAAAGTCTTTCCTCATAATCAACTGTAAGCGGAAGAAAATCGACGTCTTTCGGTTCCGAACTGGTGCAGGCGGTGACCAGAATCAATGTGTCGCCGTAGCGCACTGTAACGGCGGCAGCGGCTTGTTGTGCTATTTTGCCGGTTTCGATGATAAGTTTACGGCCACCAATTTCATGTTCAAACGATTGAGGATTCGACAAAGGCTTCTCCTTAAAATTTTTTATTTGCGGAGTCCGAGACGGGCAATCAGCGCGTTGTAGCGGCTGACATCCTCGCGGCTCAAATAAGCGAGAAGCCTTCTCCTCTGACCGACCAGCTTCATCAGGCCGCGTTGTGTGGCATTGTCCCCACGGTTTGAGGCCATGTGACCGGTCAACTGGTTAATACGCCCGGTCAGCAAGGCTACCTGGACCTCGGTCGATCCGGTGTCTTTTTCCTTCCGTGCGTACTTTTTGATCGTTTCTGTCTTTACTACTTTGTCCAAATTGATGTACCTCTTTAAATATTTCTTCCTTTATTTGGGCACATTATAGCACACCTCGAAAAAAGAATGTAAGGACGGGTAGTTGATTAAGTATGTTAAAATGTAAACCTTAAAAGTTGTTTTTCTTTAGTACCTAGAAAACCGGATATTTTAAATGCGAAAATAGGGGTCGGCATTAATGTCTCGCGGCTGTTTTGTAATTATGCCTTTCTCATCCACTGCATCCTGCACGGATGATGAATGGACACAAATATTTGAGGAGTTTTTCAAGCCTGCAGTTGAGGGAGCCGGTTTGGATTATGAATGCCGGCGTTCGAAAGCGACTCGAGGAAATATCGTGGCGTCAATATTGCAGGAACTTAAAGAAAATTACGTGGTTATCGCAGATTTGACAGACAGAAACGCCAACGTTTTTTATGAACTAGGGGTGAGACATTCACTCAAAGACCGTACGATTTTGGTCGCTCAAAACACGGACGATATTCCCTTCGACCTCCGAGCATATGCTTTTCATATTTATAATTGGAGAACAGAAGAGGGTAAAAAAGCATTTACGAAAAGAATTACTGAGCTTCCTTCAGACGTTGATGGTAATCCTGACCGACCTGATAACCCGGTAAGTGACTTTTTAGGGAAAAAGCACGAAATTATTCCTGATCATGAGGTCGATATAAAGCCGAAGGAAATAGAATTCGCTCAACCGATTACCGGTGATTTGTCTGAAGGCATAGACATTACTGATTTTGTCCATAAATTAGCTAGGAGCAATTTTGCAGCTGCTAATATCGTATTAAGATCAACTCGTGGAGAATTGTTGCCTGCTATTTCAAAGAAGATGGTCGAACTCCACCAAAAAGCCATCCCCGATCAAGTCCGAAACGAGGAAATACCTTCTCTAGCCCTGGGGTTTATTGCTGAAATTGAACCGCAAATACGGAAAGTCGAAGAATTTGCCTTAGCAGCAGTCGATGTTCATTACGAACCAGGGGTGCGATTAGCTTTGAAGCTGAGTGGAGACTTGATATCACTTAGCGAACGGCCAATTCCTGGACGAAGTATTCGGATTGTGCAAGGAACGCCGGCTCTCTTGGCTTGGAGAATGCTGTTATTTTGCGGTGCAAAAGCTTTAGCTGATGACAATTTCGGTTTGTTAAATATCATTTTAAAAAATCCAATCGAAGTCGAAGACAACAGCGGAAGATTCAGTAATTTACCCCTGATACAGCGTACAGATTTATTTTGGCCAGATGCATTATTTGGGCATGCTAACTTCGGAGCTCGGTATTTGGTTGATGCTTGGGATAGAGTTTCTCACTTACATAAATACTTTGGAACAAAGGAGCGATACTATTTTGACTTAGCCAAATTGATAATGATTTTAGTATTAGCATCACCAACAGATGAATTTGGTCATGCCGCTTACCCAAGCTTTCGATTTTTCCCTGAAGCTGCGCGCTCAATGTCATCCTTATGCTCTCGGCTTTCCCAGTCACCGGAATATTTAGATAACGTCGCGAAATCGATAGGCGAGACCGCCGACCAATTTACTTCGTCTTGGTCAGAGCGGGTCAAACGAATTAACAATGTTGACCATGGATTAAAGTTTCCCGATCCGTTATCCACTAAGATACTCGATTACTGACTCCTCATTACCTAGGCTGCTTGGCTCCAACGATACGTAAATCCCAGTTTATTGCTTCTTGCTTATTCGTCCCACCGGTCGATAATTTCTCGGCTTGACCGTAGAAAGGGCAGGCGATATAGTGGGATTACATTGAGAGTACTAGTCGGGGTGCTGCTCATCAAGTTTCGGTTGCCCGAGAACGATTCTCTCAAGGGCAAGCGGCAGGTGGTCAGGTCCGTAATCGCCCGAATTAGCAACAACTTCAGGGTGGCGGCGGCGGAGGTGGATGATAACGACCTCTGGCAACTGGCAACGATCGGCGTATCGATCATCGGTAACGACAAGGGTCAGATCAATAAGGTACTTTCCATGATAATCGAATTCGTGGATGCTGCCGGTTTCGATGCCGAAGTGCTGGATTACAAGATGGAGATCGTACCGGTGGTGAGGGAGTAGTCCAAATAACCAATACCCAAGATACAAACACCAAACAATTATCAATGGATTAAGAAACAATAACCAAAACAGAACCGAGATTGCTTCGCCTCTCGACTTCGTCGGGATGGACTCGCAATGACAATATAGGGATTTAGGTAGAAGAGACGCTGGATTCCCACTTTCGCGGGAATGGTTTGGGGATAGATACGTTCAAAGGCGAAAATGGTTCATATTGCTTCGTTGTGAATTTTTGGAAGGGGTTGAGTGGATACTGGGGCTTTTATAAAGCACCTCGAGGCGAGGCAGGACTACGAAGGGCAGATCGTCCATGTCGAGCATCTCCCCTCCCGTAACGCGAAATACGGGAAGCTGGATGAGCCGCTGGCGGAAAACCTGCAGGACTGTCTGGTTGCACATGACATAACGGCGCTTTATTTGCACCAGGCCGAGGCGGTAAATCACGCCCGCCGCGGGGAGAATGTGATGGTGGCGACGTCCTCCGCCAGTGGTAAAAGCCTGTGTTATAACCTTGCAGTGATGCAATCCTTGCTGACTGAGCCGGCGAGCCGGGCCATCTACCTGTTTCCGACCAAAGCGCTGGCTCAGGACCAATTGCGCAGTCTCCGCGAAATGTTCTGTCCCGATCTATTCCGTCCCGAAGAATTCGCTACTTTCGACGGCGACACCCCGGTAGGGGAAAGAGCGGAGATACGCCAGCACGCCCGTATCATTTTAACCAACCCGGACATGCTTCACCTTGGTATTTTACCGAATCATGCGTCGTGGACGAAGCTGCTGCGTCACTTGAGGTATGTGGTCGTCGATGAAGCCCACGTATACCGGGGTGTGTTCGGTTCCCATGTAGCCGGGGTACTCCGGCGGCTCCGCCGGTTGTGCTATTTGCACGGCGCAAAGCCGCAGTTTATCTGCAGTTCGGCGACCGTTGCCAACCCGGGGGAGCACGCCGGTGAGCTGACGGGTTTACCTTTTACCGTAGTCGACAAGGACGGTTCACCGCACGGGGCGAAGGATTTCGTCTTCTGGAATCCGCCGCTGATCGATAAAATGACCAACACGCGGAAGAGCGCCAACAGTGAGGCGACCAATCTTTTTACGGAACTGGTGAACGCGAATGTCCGCACGCTGACGTTTACCCGGACGCGCCGGTTAACGGAACTCATCTACCGCTTCTCACGGGACAGGCTGCAGGAAATGAATCCGGCTCTTGCCCTCCGCATCAAGCCTTACCGGGCCGGGTATTTGCCCGCAGAGCGCCGGAAAATAGAGCGGGAGCTTTTCGGCGGTGAGCTGATCGGTGCGGTGGCCACGGTAGCCCTGGAGCTGGGAATCGATATCGGCGACCTCGAGGCCACGGTGCTCACGGGTTACCCCGGCAGCATCGCCAGCACCTGGCAGCAGGCGGGGAGGAGCGGCAGGGGGCAAGCGCCCTCGATGAGCTTTCTCATCGGATTGAACGGTCCGCTCGACCAGTACCTCATGAATCATCCGGAGTACTTTTTCAAAAAGAACTCGGAAAACGCTTTGGTCAACCCGGACAACCCGTACATTCTGCGGGCACATTTGCTATGTGCGGCCTGGGAACAGCCGTTGACCGGTGTCGACAGCGGGTATTTCGGGCCCCGTTTTCTTGAAGAAAGGGCGGAACTGGAAAAACTTGGCTTCTTGCGGGAACGACGGCGAAGGTGGTACCTGCCGCCGTCGGTGTCATACCCGGCGCAGTCAATCAATATCCGGGCTACCTCAGGCGAGAATTACGCTATCATCGATACGTCGAGCGGGACGCAGTTGGAGACCGTCGAGTCCAGCGTGGCTTTTTTTCAGATATACCCCGGGGCGATATACCTGCACCAGGGGGAATCCTATTTGATTACCAACCTGGATATTCCCGGGCGCACCGCTTATGCCGCTCCAACCGCCGAAACATACTATACGCAATCCAAAGAGCTTACCGACCTGCGTATTATCAAACAAACGTGCCAAAAAATGATAGGGTCGATTACGGCCTGCCTGGGCGAGGTCGAGGTCAGCACCGAAGTTATCGGCTTCAAGAAAAAAGCTCGATTCACCGAAGAAGTTATCGGTGAAGAGCCGCTGGCCTTACCCCCCATACGTTTTTCCACGGTGGCTTTGTGGTTTGACCTGCCGCCGGACGGGGTGGCAAAGCTGGACAAGGCACAACTGGATTTCGCCGGCGGACTGCATGCCACGGAGCACGCGGCTATCGGCATATTGCCTTTGTTCGCTTTATGCGACCGCAACGATATCGGCGGGGTGTCCACACCGCTGCACGCGGACACGGGCAAGGCACAGATATTCATTTATGACGGCTACCCAGGAGGCGTCGGAATCGCGGAGCGGGGTTACGACCTGATAATAGACCTTTGGGAAGCGACTCTCAAAGTGATAGAGGAATGTCCGTGCCAGGACGGCTGCCCGAGCTGCGTGCAGTCGCCTAAATGCGGAAATAACAATAAGCCCCTGGATAAAATCGGAGCGCGAATGCTGCTGGAGGGTTTGCTTAGGTCGAGGTAAACTTCGGCTTAAATCAGCAGGCAAAATGCCGGAACAAAGGCGGTAAGACATACGAGTATTAAAGAATGTTTAGCCTAATCCAGCAGGGACGGTAAATCCTTGCTCAAGTCATCCATACCTTCGAGGCTGACCTTTCTTTCTTGTTGTCTTTGCTTAAATTCGGGAATGAGGCCGACCGTCTTAGTATAATATTCCTTGACACGATCCACGTTTCCAAGTTCGGACAACAGGACGGTAACGGACAAAGAATCTCGCTTGCCGGGATAGTCACCGTTCCTGATAATGGCTTTGGGAGCTAGCTTTCTCAAGTATTCCCCAAGTTCCTTTGTCAGGTCCATGTTCATCTCATTAACTGGTGCCGACAAAAGATACAATGCCCTTCCGGCGTCCGAGGGACGGCAGGCGAGTGATAACTCGGCTATCGCCTGGTCCATCGCCTGAATCCCTTTGTGAGTTTGCGTACTTTTGGCCCTGAAATCGGACTTCCTAAAAAAGGGAAAAGAAAAGTCGAACTTAGGTATCAGTGATTGTCCGAAGCCAATCACCGTCCATCCGGTCAAAGTTTGTGCTATGTCTCCGGCGTCGAGTGTCTTTGCCCCGACATTCCTGGCTTTAGTTTCTTCACCGGCGCACAGCATGTCATAAAACGATTCCGCTATCAACTGGTTAATTTTGGAAAGGTTGTTGCTGAGTGAAGAATCCTTTCTGATATATCTCTGGTTATCAAAAAGAATGACCGCGTTAGCTACCGAGTTGACTGCCTTGAGGCATAGGGCTGTATTGTAAATGGTCCTCTCTTCCGTTGATTCCTCATGCTCGAAAGGCAGGACAATCAGATCGAATACCGGCTTGTCCGAGTAGCGTTCTCTAATAATTTGGGTCAGCACTGCTATCGACCCTGAACCGGTACCACCGCCAGAAGACGCGATCAATAAAAAGGCATCGGATTCAAAGAACCGGGGAGTCTGTCTTAGTGCTTCGATAACCTTGTCGCTGTCCTCTTTTGCTATTTCAGCTCCTTTTTCATTCACTTTGCCGACACCATGTCCGCCGCTCTCTTTGATTCCGATAAGGATTCTGTGCCGGTAATCGGAACTGATGTATTTTAATCCGCTTAAGTCCGCAGTATCGGTGTTGACCGCTAAAACACCAGGGGTAATCTCAATTCTGCGCTTCGATCGTGCCCGGGCATTCAACCGAGCGAACTCGTCGGCAATTCGACCGCCGCACTGACCTAAACCGATTACTGTCAACTTCATTTTTCGCCCTCCTGTATTTACCCCGGTTCACCCGTGTAAGTGCTATTATATGACAAATTTATTGAACTTTCATAATTTCAGATTCTAATAATAGCATTTTCAATACTCTTAACTGCAATCATATTCACTTAGACTTTGCTTGTGTATATTTCTTTACTGATCTCTTTGGTTCAGGGCTTCATAGACGACAACGGCGGCGGCTACGGAAGCATTGAGTGAGCCGATCTTGCCTTTCATCGGGATGGAGGCAACCACGTCGCACCGCTTTCGGACTAAATCGGAGAGGCCTTTGCCCTCGCCGCCGATAACAATGGCAGTGGGAAGCTTGAAGTCGACCCGGGTGTAGCTGGTTGTCCCGGTCATATCGATGCCGATTACCCAGACGCCTTGTTTTTTCAAGATCTCGATCGCCTGGGAAATGTTGGGTACTCTGGCGACCGGGACGTACTCGATCGCTCCCGCAGAGGCTTTGGCCACGGATGGAGTGAGACCTACCGCGCGGTGCGACCGGACGACAACCCCATGAACTCCTGCCGCCTCAGCCGTTCGCAGGATAGCCCCGAGATTTTGCGGGTCCTCGATGCCGTCGAGAACAAGATACAACGGAGCCTCGTTCTTTTCTTGCGAAACAGCCATAAGGCTGTCGAGACTAATATAGTCTTTACTGGAAGCATAGGCAACGATTCCCTGATGTCCGGTGTCCGGGGCGAGACGATCGAGGGCATGCTTGTCGACAAAATCGACCGGAATCCTAGCAGTGCGTGCCTTTTTGATAATCTCGTCGACAGTGTTATTGTGGGAGCTTCTGTCTACCATTACCTTGTTTATCGACCTGCCGGCGTTGATGGCTTCCAGTACCGGGTTTCTCCCTGCAATAATATCGGACATCCCTTTTATTCTCTCCCGGAGGGGGCGAAGTCCAGAATATTCAACCTGAGTTGACTGCCGTTCCAACGGTCGATCTCGATATGAAAGACAACGTCCAGCGGGGTCACGACCTCGCGTATGCAATCCCCGAGGTCAAAGGCCACCGCGTCCCAGACAGAACCGTCCTGTTTTAATTTCACGCGGAGATGGCTTCCGGTATCGCCCATCGCCCGGCAGCTTAACACTTCGATCCCGCGGCTGAGAAAAACGGGCTGCGGATTGCCCTGGCCGAAGGGAGCTAACTTCTGTATCGATGGGAACATGTCGCCGCCCAGTTCTGACAGCTTTACTTCGATATCGACGTCGATGCGGGAGCGGAGGTCGACACCTTCCAACTGCTCAGCGGCTAATTGTTTGAGAGCGTTTTCGAGTTGAGGCAGATCTCTGGTGGGAAGACTGAAACCGGCTGCCTGGGCATGTCCGCCGAAATTGGAAAAGAGATGGCGGTGTCGTGAAAGGGCATGAAAAATGTCAAATTCGGGGATGCTCCGGCAGCTTCCGCCACTGAACTGGTCGCCGGTCTTGACGACGACGGCCGGACGGTAGAATTCATTCGCCAGCCGTCCGGCAACTAACCCGCAAATACCGGTGGGGAAATCGGGGTCGGAAACGAATAGCAGCGGAGTGAGTTCTCGGGACAGGACACGACTGCGGGCGACCGCCTGGGCTTTAGTCGTCAGGGTCTGCCGTTCGGCGTTCGTCTGTTCCAGCCATACCGCAAGCTCGCGGGCTTCTTTACTCGAATCGGTCATAAGCAACCGGTAGCTGTTCATGGCGTGGGAAAGTCGCCCGGCAGCATTCAGGCGCGGGGCGATAATCCAGGAAATAGCTTCGGCATCCAGGCTGGCCGTGGTCGACCCGGAATTTAACATAATTTCACGTATGCCGAGGCGGGGCGAGGCATTAATGATCTTAAGCCCCCTGCTGACCAGATACCGGTTTTCTCCCAGCAGGGGCATCATGTCGGCCACAGTGCCGAGAGCGACGAAGTCGAGCAGATTATCAGCCTGCTCTGCTTTGCCCATACTCTGGAAAAGAGCCTGCAGCAGCTTAAGAGCGACACCGACGCCGGCAAGGTCGGAAGAGGCCCGCGATCCCGGCAGCTTGGGGTCGACGACAGCGGCGGCAGAGGGAACTTCGCTTTGAGGCGTATGGTGGTCGGTGATAATGACGTCCATGCCGAGCTTATGTGCCCTTTTGACCTCGGCGACGGCGGTGATACCGCAGTCAACCGTTATCACAAGGCTGATGCCCTGCTGCGACAGCATCTCGAGGGCGGAAGTTTTCACCCCGTAGCCTTCGTTCAACCGGTGCGGAATATAAGGCACAGCTTGGCAATTAAGCATAGCCAGTCCCTGGACCAAAAGGGCGGTAGCGGTAATACCGTCGGTATCAAAATCGCCGTAGATGGCGATCTTCTCACCGGAAAGTAAAGCACGGTAGAGCCTGGCGACGGCGGCAGGCATGTCGGGCAGAAGGAAAGGATCGGTAGCGAGCCGCTCATCGGAAGCGATAAAAGCTTCGAGCTGCGACGTCTCGGTCAGACCGCGGTTAAATAGGAGCTGCGTAACGATGGGGGTATAGCCACAAGATTGGATGGCATGTCCGTCGGGAACCGGGGGCAAAAGGTTCCAGCGGCTGTGTCCCAAACCTAAGCCTCGCTATACTTACGGAAAACCAATACTGAGTTATGACCGCCGAAACCGAATGAATTGGAAAGGGCTGTATTCACTTTTGCCAGACGGGCGACGTTAGGAACGTAGTCCAAGTCGCATTCGGGGTCGGGATTAGTCAGGTTAATCGTTGGCGGAATAATACCGTTCTGAATCGTCATTACGCAGACAGCTGCTTCGAGGGCCCCCGCGGCGCCGATAAGATGACCAGTCATGGACTTAGTCGAGCTGATGGGAATGCGGTGGGCATGCTCGCCGAATACGTTCTTGATGGCAAGAGTTTCGGTCTTGTCGTTTAGAGGAGTAGATGTCCCGTGGGCATTGATATAGTCGATATCGGTGGGCAGCAGCCCAGCCTTGCTTAAGGCCAACTGCATGGCGCGGATCGCACCACTGCCGTTTCCATCAGGCTGGGTCATATGGTAGGCATCGGCCGTAGCTCCGTAAGCGATAAGCTCCGCCAGGATGTTAGCTCCACGCCGTCTGGCGTGCTCCAGGTTTTCCAGGACGAGGAGACAGGCTCCCTCGCTGATGACAAAGCCGTCGCGGGCTGCATCGAAAGGTCGGGAAGCCTCTTTGGGTGCATCGTTTCTAAACGAAACTGCTTTCAGAGCGCTGAAGGCGGTTATGCCGATGGGGTTGATGATCGATTCACTCCCGCCAGCCAATGCCGCAACCGCATCACCCCGTCTGATGAGCTCGTAAGCCACGCCGATGGCATCAGCACTGCTTGAGCAGGCGGACGTAGTGCACAGGTTAAGGCCTTTGATGCCGAGGGTAATGGATATCTGTGCCGCCGCCATGTCCGATATCATCATCGGGGCCAAAAACGGACTGACGCGGGTCGGGCCTTTTTCCAGGAGGACCTTGATCTGTTCAAAAAGGGTAGTAAGCCCGCCGATACCGCTGCCGACAACGACGGCAATGTCGTGCTGGTTGGCATCGGTAATCTGAAGTTTGGAAGAGGCCAGTGCCTCGCGGCTGGCGGCGACAGACAACTGGGCGAAACGGTCCATACGCCGGGCCTCTTTACGGTCGAGATAGTTCGTCGGGTCGAATCCTTTTACCTCGCCAGCGAATTTTACTTCCAGCGGCTCGCGGTCGCAGAGAGTAATATAATCGATGCCGGATTTCCCAGCGATGAGTCCTTGCCATGTCGTAGGCATATCAAGACCGAGCGGCGTAAGTGCGCCTATGCCGGTAACGACCACTCGATTTTGCTGAATGTTCACAAATTTACCCCCTTGATTTGCCCTTTTGAGACAGGGCTTAGTATAATGCATTCCCATATTACAGTCAATTTTGGCTGGTGAATTTGAAGCTAATTTTTGTCAAGCCGGTAGGGAGATGAGGGTAGCATTAGGCACGCTCGGCTGCAAGCTAAATCAAGCTGAAACGGAATGGCTCACCCGGGAGTTGCTGGAGGCAGGGCATTTCGTGGTCGATATCGAAGCCGCTGCCGACGTCTATATCCTTAATACCTGCACCGTAACGCGGACCGCCGATGCCAAGTGCCGGGCATGGCTCAGACAAGCATACCGCAGTAATCCGGAAGCGCGGTTGGTGATCACCGGCTGTTACGCACAGCGAATGCCTGAGGAACTCGCAGGGATGGAGGGGGTAAGCGTGGTTGCCGGTAATGATCAGAAGCCGGATTTGCTGTCGTTGCTGCGTGCAGCGGACATCCAATCCGTTTCAGCTTCGGAAAATGTGGTATCGCCGCCGCGGCGTACCCGTTCCTTCATTAAAATCCAGGACGGGTGCGAACGGGCATGTACCTACTGTATTGTGCCGCTGGTGCGAGGACGCGAGAAAAGCCGGCCTGCGGACGATATTATCGGTGAAGTGAATTCGAGAGCGGCGGAAGGATACCGCGAGGTAGTGTTGACGGGGACAGAGATCGGGGCTTACCGGGGTGAAGTCGAGCTTCCGGGCTTACTCGAACGTGTATTGGCGGAAACGGGAATATCGAGGCTGCGACTTTCGTCGCTGCAACCACAGGAAGTTACACCGGAGCTTATCAAAGTTTGGCAGGATGAGC
>JAUSGV010000091.1 GCA_030648675.1 Dehalococcoidales bacterium | reverse complement strand
CCCCATCTGAAAGTTACCGAGGGACAAGCAGTGCTTGTCCCTTTTGGCGCTCAAATCCTGCAAGGGATTGTTGTGCAGCTTACTGCCGAACCGGCGGTCGAACAAACCAGGGATATTGCCGGAATCGTCGATTCGCGGCCTCTACTGTCTCCCGAGCGCATCGAACTCGCTCGCTGGATAAGCGATTACTACCTCGCCCCGATATTCGACGCGATTGCTCTCTTGCTCCCGCCGGGATTCGAGCGAAAGGTGCTGACTTTCGTTTCTGCGGCGGTTCCGGAAGGCTTCGGGGGGTCTTCCCTCACTCCGGACCAGCAACAGGTCCTGGATGCAATTGCGAAGCAGCAAAGGGCTATAGGAACAGCAACTCTCGGACGGTTGTTCGGCAAAAAGAAGGCTCAACAAGTCATCACACAACTCATCAAGAAACATCTGCTGACCAGAAGCTATGAACTCGAACCGATAAAAGTAAGAGCAAAAACAGAATGCTACTACGCTCTGATACTCTCTCCATCACAAGCTCGGCAAGAGGCACAAAAGCTGCGGTCTAAAGCTAAAAGGCAGGCCGACCTTCTTGGGTTCCTGACGGAGTTGCAAGGGCCGGCGTCAGCAGGAACCATTAGAAAAAGGATCGGGTTTAACAAAAGCGTAGCTGACGCTCTTATAAAAAAGGGTTTTTTAAGTGGGACAGTGGCGAACGTAAGGCGCGATCCCCTCGCACATCTAAAAACTAACCTTTCCTGGCCGCTGCCGCTGACAGCAAACCAGTCCTCGGCTTTGAGTAAAATTACATCCAGCCTCGGAAAAGTTGCGGCCGGCACCGGTTCCGGCGACGTGTTTTTGCTGCACGGTGTTACGGGCAGCGGAAAGACTGAAGTTTATCTGCAGGCTTTGGCCGAGGCGGTTAAACTGGGTAAAAAGGGCATCGTTCTTGTGCCGGAAATTGCCCTGACCCCCCAGACGTTGGAGCGTTTTACCGCTCGTTTCCCGGGCAGAGTTGCCATTTTGCACAGCCAATTAACCCTGGGAGAACAATTCGACGAATGGACCAGAATACGAAACGGTGAGGTCGATGTGGTCGTTGGCCCACGGAGTGCTCTCTTTGCTCCCCAACCCGACCTCGGATTGATAGTAATAGATGAGGAGCACGAGTGGAGCTACAAACAAACAGACAGGGCTCCAAACTATCACGCCCGCGACGCTGCTTTAAGATTAGCAGCGCTGACGCGTGCTTCGGTAATTCTCGGCAGCGCTACTCCGGATGTTGAAACGTACCATCACGCCCGGAACGGCGACTATCAGTTGCTTGAACTGCCGGAAAGGTTGATTTCAGCGGTCCCTGATGATTCTCAAATCGGGCGGACGGTGCTGCGCACAATCGATGGCTCACTTCCCGGGGTTGACGTGGTCGATATGCGGGAAGAACTTAAAGCCGGCAATCGGAGCCTTTTCAGCCGGGCGTTGCATCAAGCGGTAGCCGGTGCGTTATCTGCTGGCGGGCAGGTCATTCTTTTTCTTAATAGACGGGGGGCTTCTACTTTTGTGCAATGCCGCCGGTGCGGTTTCAGTTTTCGCTGCCGCCGCTGCGATGTACCGATGACCTATCACGCCGTGGAAGACGCGGTAATTTGCCACCAGTGCAATTACCGGGCACCACGGCCGGAATTCTGTCCGCGCTGCCGGAGCCCGCAAATAAAGTTCCTCGGCCTTGGCACGGAAAAGCTGGAGCAGGAAACAGCAGAGGCTTTCCCACAGTCTCGTTTGTTGCGGTGGGACAGTGACACTACACAGGGATGGCATGCCCACCAGGAAATTCTGGACAAGTTTCGCCGGCACGAGGCAGAAATACTTATCGGGACACAAATGGTCAGCAAGGGTCTGGATATGCCGCGAGTAACCCTGGTGGGGGTAATCAATGCCGACACGGGGCTGAACCTGCCGGACTTCCGCGCGGGCGAAAGGACGTTTCAATTGCTCAGCCAGGTAGCCGGCCGGGCCGGGCGCGGTCCCATGGGAGGCAGGGTTGTTATACAAACCTATTCTCCAGAACACTACACCATCCAGGCGGCGGCAAAACATGATTACAATTTATTTTTTAAGCAGGAGATCGACTACCGTCGCCAGTTGAGCCAACCACCGTTCACCCGATTGGCGGGCATGATCTATAGTCATGGAAGCGATGAATTGTGCCGGAAAGAAGCCGAAAGAATGAAGCGTGAGCTAAACGAGGAAAAGGAGGCAAACGGTTTAAGGGATATTAATATACTCGGGCCTGCACCGGCCTTCATCAGACGTCGTCGTGGACACTTCAGATGGCAACTCGTGGTGCGCGGTTCACATCCATCCGCTTTTCTGCGTGAAATAGACGTGCCACAGGGATGGAAGATCGATATCGATCCGATAGGATTGGGGTAAGGTCTTCGGTTATGTCGAAGTTACCGTCTCGCTGCCGCCGCCAGCCAAGGTGACATTTTTGCCTTATAGATATGATCGTTAATCTTTAGCACTACGTTGTAAGTCCCGGTTTCTCCTCCGATGTTTTTCACCAAAACACTGGTTTTCGCAGTTTCCTTGGGTTCTATCATGGGCGGAGGTAGGAGCCGGACCCACAACAACTGTTTTCGAGCGCCCTGCTAAATGATATCGGACGTGTGATAATATTTATCAAATATGCGAAGAGAAACAGGGCACGAGGTGAGCAAGGGGGCGGCCTTGCTGGTGGCCTGTATGGCCGGGTTTTTGACGCCGTTCATGGTGTCGTCGATATCCGTGGCGCTGCCGGCGATCAGTAAGGATTTCAATCTCAACGCTGTCATCCTGGCCTGGATCCCGACGGCTTACCTGCTGGCAGCGGCGATATTTCTCGTGCCTTTCGGCAGGATAGCAGATATCCACGGCCGGAAGAAGGTCTTCCTCTACGGCATGATCCTCTACACGATCTCCTGCTTCCTGCTGCCGTTCTCGAAGTCAGAAGCGATGCTGCTCGTTTTTCGCGTACTGGAAGGGATCGGCAGCGCGGCGATATTCAGCACGGGAACGGCGATCCTGATATCGGTTTTTCCGCCCGGCGAGCGGGGTAAAGCCCTCGGCATAAACGTAGCCGCGGTTTACGCCGGCCTTTCCCTTGGCCCGGCAATCGGCGGATTTTTGACCGAGCACTTCACCTGGCGGAGCATATTCTTTATCAACGGTCCCCTGGGTTTGGTCGTCGTCGCTCTGGTGCTGACGAAGCTGAGAGGAGAGTGGACCGAGGCGAAAGGCGAGAAGCTGGACGTCATCGGATCGATAATCTACGGGCTGGGGTTGGCAGCGTTGATCATCGGCTTTTCCATGTTCCCCAAGGCCAACGGCGTATGGTTGCTGGCCGCCGGTGTCGCCGGGCTGCTGCTTTTCATTTTCCTGGAAACAAGGATCAAGCATCCGGTGCTCAACCTTCGTCTCTTCCGCCACAACACCGTTTTTACGATGTCCAACGTAGCAGCACTCATCAACTACAGCGCGACGGCAGGAGTCGTTTTCCTGCTGAGCCTTTATCTGCAATATATCAAGGGATTCACCGCCGAGCGCGCCGGACTGGTCCTTCTGGTACAGCCCCTCGTAATGTCGGCCCTTTCGCCGCTGGCAGGACGTATGTCAGACAGGATGGAGCCGAGGGTGGTGGCGACCGCCGGCATGGCCTTGACCACGGCGGGGCTGGTACCGCTGATATTCCTGAACAGGGACAGCGGGGTATGGTATATCGTCATGTGCCTGCTTTTACTGGGGTTAGGTTTTGGTCTGTTCTCCTCGCCCAACACGAACGCGGTAATGAGTTCGGTGGAGAGGAAGTTCTACGGGGTGGCGTCGGCGACGCTGGCGACGATGCGGCTGGTGGGACAGATGTTGAGCCTGGCGACAGTCATGCTGTTGTTTTCGGTCATAATCGGCAAGGTGCAAATCACGCCGGAGTATTACGATGCTTTCCTGACGAGCTCGAGGGTAGGATTCACGGTCTTCGCGGCGCTGTGCTTCGTGGGAATTTTTGCGTCGGTGGCGAGGGGGAAGGTTAAAAGACAATAACAAAAACCAAAGATCAAAAATCAAAAATTAAATCCGAAGCACGAATCTCGAAATGCCGATTCCCTTCGTCATACGGCATCCCGTAAAAACGGAGAGTATCGGGACAAATTCGAAACTCGAATGACAAAAATTCAAAACCCAATACTCAACACCGGGATTACTTCGTCGGTTCACTCCTCGTAAAGTCAATTTTATGTCACCCTCACCTAACCCCTCCCGTCAAAGGGAGAGGGAATACTTCTGGATTACACGGCAAGTTTTGGAATCCAGTTTAATCTTTAACTTTTTAGTTCTAACTTTGAAGTTTTCCTACCCGCTTGACAACCCCAAAAACGTTGCTGTAATATTCAGTATTATCAGTTGTTACTGATTGTTCTGATGTTTAGGAGGACAAATAAAATGGTACCGACAAAGAAA
>JAUSGV010000089.1 GCA_030648675.1 Dehalococcoidales bacterium | reverse complement strand
GGCCAGATGCTTAGCACGCGTCCCGACCTGGTTCCGCCGGAATTCATCGTTGAACTGACAAAACTCCAGGCTTCCGTTCATTTCCTTCCCGGAGAGATAACCCGGAAAATCATAGAGACGGAACTGGGCAAGCCCGTCACGGAAATTTTCGACAGCTTCGATGAAAAACCGCTAGCCGCTGCTTCCCTGGCGCAGGTACATCGTGCCGTGTTGAAAGGTAAGCCAGTTGTCCTGAAAGTGCAGCGGCCCGACATCGCCGAAGTCACCGAGCTGGACATCAATATCATGCAGCGAATCGCGCAAACCGCCGAACGTTATTCACCCGCTGCCTATCTCATCAATCCGGTCGGCCTCGTGGAAGAATTTGCCCAGCAGATCAAAAAAGAACTCGATTTCCGCATCGAAGGGCAAAATATGCGCCGGTTCGGTCTCAACTTTCGGGGAGATGAAACGATCCACATACCCGAGGTCTACCTGGATTATTGCACGAAGAAAGTCGTCGTAATGGAGTACCTGGACGGCATCACCATTGCCGACACCAAGAGGCTCGAGGAGGAAGGCTACGACCTGCAGGTGATCGCCAAACGCGGCGTCATGATCTCGTTTAAAGCCGTATTCCAGCACGGCTTCTTCCACGCCGACCCCCATCCCGGGAACATCCTGATACTTCCGGGAAATGTCATAGGGGTTGTCGACTTCGGCATGATGGCCACGCTGTCGCTTCGCGACCGCGAAAGACTGGCCAAACTCGTCTATTTCATTTCGATTCGTGAAGAAAGGCGTGTCGCCCGCTCGCTTAACGAACTTATGGAGACGGAGGACACTATTCCGGCGGAGGAACTCGAACCGTCGATGGCCGATATTATCAAGGAGTTCAGCGACGTGCCCGCACGTGAGATCCGCCTCGGAGCCATGCTGTTCGCCATGATGCGGGCGATCATGACGCACGGGGGAAGAATGCGTCCCCAACTGGTCTGGGTCACCAAGAGTATCGCCGTTGAGGAAGACATTATACACACCTTAAATGCCGACCTGAACCTGATGGACGTCGGCAACCCTTATGCGCAGCGGCTGCTCACACAGAAGTTCAATCCCTTTAAGCAGGGATCCGAGATTTTCTACTGGCTCTTGGACACGCTGGATGCGGTAAAGGACTTGCCGTACGACATCGGTTTAGTCGTGCGCGAGCTTCGTCGGGGCAAGATCAAGATAGAGTTCGAGCACATCGGTCTCGAACCTATACGGAAGACGATGGAGACAGTTTCCAACCGGATGTCGCTAACCATTATTATCGCCGCCTTGCTGGTATCTTCGTCCGTCATCGCCCTTGCCCAGATAACTCCTTTCGTCGGCAGCATTCCGGTGCTCGCCTTCTTCGGTTATTTTATCGCCGGAATTCTGTCACTCGTCCTGATATTTTCCATCGTCAGGAAGTAGACGAGCGACCGGCTAGATAACCCGGCACCCGATGCCCAGACTATCGAAAGCCCTTTTTAGTTCTTCGCTTTTTGCGGCGAAAAATTCGTCAGTCATGGACGCTTCGAGGTGGTATTTTTTGTATACCCAATCGGCATAGTGATAATTCAGCCTGTCGATCGTAACGCGGTCGACTTTGCCCGCCAGTAACGAGGGAAGCCCTTCGGCCCCAGGCAGAACCGGTGCGATCATAGCGAAGGTCCTGACGCCTGCGTCATGGAGAACGCCGAGAGCTTTGATCCTTTCGCCGACAGGCGGGGCGCCAGGTTCGAATAACTTCCTCATGTTTTCCTCCGCCGTGGCAATCGACATCCCGACTTCAACGCCCGGTTTGCCTCTCAAAAGGTCGATGTCGCGCAGCACGAGGGGCGACTTCGTCTGGATCGTGACCGTCCAGCCGTGTTCCGCCAATACCTCCAGGCATCCCCGCGTCAGCCGGTATTTTCTCTCCAGCGGCTGATAAGGGTCGCACACGCCGCTTATCCACACCCTCCCCGGTTTGGCTTTGGCGATAACACGCCGCAATAGATCCACGGCATTTACCTTGACATCGACGAAGCGTCCCCAGGGTTCAAGGTGGCCGGTAAACCGCTTCATAAAACGGGCGTAACAATACGCACACGCGTGAGTGCAACCGACGTAAGGATTTATGGTGTAGTCGTAAATCTGTGATTTGGACAGGATGTTTTTCGCCCGGATTTCCCTGATGACCACAGGGAAATCATATATGACTCTGCGAACACAAGCCAGGTGAAAGTCTCTTTGCGTAACACCATTGTTACCTGTTCGTAACACAAACTTAATCACATTGAAATATAGCTGAAATATCTTAAGCCTAAATTTAGATAGATTCTAAATACAAGTCTGGAGGTGGAAAATGTCGGTACAGGCAATTATAGCAGCGGTAGTTTTCGTCGGCCTCTTCCTGGCCTGGGTAGTCCTGCCCACCCAGGTGAAGAAGCACCACACGACTGAAGACGAATAATGGGGCGTGACATAGATAAAAGGAGTATTGCCATGAAACATTTATTATCGTGGATAAAAGAAAAAGTTCCCCTGCGAAGATTCAAGAGCGGACGGGAAAGCTGGCAAATGCAACGCGGCTTTCTCGTCCTTGCCTTGACGGTTATTTTAGGCGTGGCTTTCTTCGGGGTGCCGGCGATAGTCCGCGCCGCCGACCCAACCGGCGGCGACACCCTGAAAGCAAATCCGAATGCTGCCGTAAACATGGCATGGACATTGATTACCGGTTTCCTGGTCTGGTTTATGCAGCTCGGTTTCGCCTTCCTGGGAGCCGGGCTCATTCGTTCGAAGAATAATGTCAATTACTGGACAAAAAGCTTCATGGACTTCTGTATAGCTTCTCTCGGCTTTTGGGCTTTCGGTTTTGCACTGATGTTCGGGGGCTCGAAATTTTTCCCCGGGCTGGAGGAGGGCAATTCGTGGATCGGGTTTTCCGGTTTTTTCCTCAGCGGGCCCGCATATGACGTTTCTACCATTATGATGTGGTTCTTCCAGATGGTCTTTGCGGCGACGGCCTGCACCATCGTAGCCGGCGCTGTAGCCGAGAGAATGAAGATTACGGCTTACCTTGCCTACGCCTTTGTAATCGGAGCGATTATTTATCCGATTTACGGTAAGTGGATTTGGGGAGGCGGCTGGCTCAGCACTCTGAACATTCTTGGAGCTACCGGCGCCAGGGACTTCGCCGGCTCAGGCGTGGTACATATGGTCGGTGGTCTGGCGGCTCTCATCGGGGCGGCCATGGTCGGGCCCAGGATCGGCAAATACAACGCCGACGGAACGCCCAACACCATCAAGGGCCACAATCTACCCTTTGTCGTCGTCGGTACTTTCATCCTTTTCTTCGGGTGGTTTGGTTTTAATCCCGGGAGCACCCTGGCGGCTACAGACCTTCGCATATCCGTGATCGCGGTAAACACATTTCTTGCCGGGGTTACCGGGGCCGTCGTGGCACTCTATTGGGTTTTCGCCAAGACAGGCAAAATGGATATCATCGCCGGTTGTAACGGATGTCTTGTCGGCCTGGTCGCGGTTACCGCACCCTGCGCTTTCATTGAGCCCTGGGCCGCTGTCGTCATCGGTGCTATTGCAGTCCCCATTATGATTGCTACCAGTCACATCGTGGAAAAAGTGCTGAAAGTTGATGACGCCGTCGGTGCCGTACCGGTCCACTTCGCCGGAGGATTATGGGGATTGATATCGGTGGGTATTTTCGCCGACGGCACATATCTCGGAGTTAAAGGCCTGATCACCGGTGAAGTCGGGCAACTGCTGCTCCAATTGGTAGATATAGCCGCACTCGTAGCATGGGTCGCACCCACCATGGCATTGACCTTTTTTGTAATCAAGAAAACAATCGGCCTGCGTGCATCTCGCAAAGAGGAGCTCAGAGGCCTGGATATCCCGGAACACGGTATCGAGTCTTATCCCACAGATGACACGGAAGCCTTGCCCTCTCCCGTATCGCCGGTTGGACTGCCCGGCATCGCTTCGAGGGAACGATAAGCATGTGACATGGAGGGGCCGCCAACCGCTGCAGCCCCTCCATCCGTTCAAAGGTAATAAATCCATACAGAAGGCCGGAAAATGGTTACGAAAGACAACATTTCACAAGAACAATCTTCATCAGGCAGCCAGTCGATAACCGAAGGACTCTCGGTAACGTGGCGGGCGATAACGCACAAGGGCTTGACCGGAAAGCAAAATGAAGATGCTTTTTGTGTCGAAGCGGTCGAAACAAGAGCAGGACTGCGTTACCTTCTGGCGGTGGCGGATGGTGAGGGCACAAACGGCGCTGGCGCCGTCGCAAGCCAAACAGCCCTGAACGCAGTGCAAAGCGATTTGCTTTCCCGGCGGCGGCGAATTGCCGACTTCTTGATAGAAGCTGCCATACAGCGGGCAAACAAGGGAATATTTAACCTGGCTCACACACAACCTGCCTTAGCGAATATGCAAACCGCATTGGCTTTGGTAATCATGGAGCGGGACTACGGCCAGGTTGGATATGCAGGCAATAGCCGTCTTTACAGGTTAAGGAACGATAATCTGGAATTGATAACCAGCCTTTGTTCTCGGGGAATGGGGACTGAGCGGTCTGCAGACATCAACCTGAAACACGAGCGTCTGGTCAAGTACGATTCTTATTTTCTCTGCAGCGACGGGCTGTGGAAGAACGTACCGGAAGGTAACATCGCCGCCCTCCTAGGAGCCAATGACATCGGCGAATCGTGCGAAGAGCTAGTCGAGTGTGCCTTAAAGGCCGGAGCAACGGACGATATTACGGCCATCCTGTTCCGCATTGCTTCAATTCCCACCGGAAAGAAGGCAATTTCGCCTCTGTCCGGGCGAGGCATTCCCAAATAATGGCGGAGTCCGGAACATGTTCGACCTGAGTCAAGCCCTGGCTATAATCATCTTTCTGGCGATGTTTCTTGTCATCATCGCCGGCAAGACACACCGTTACGTTCCCGCCCTGATCGGTGCCGGATTTACCGTCGGATTGGTCTATCTTTTCGCGATGCGAAGTCCCCACGCAGCCCTCGGCGTTTTTAACCTGGGGGAGTTAGGACGGTCAAGTTTCTGGCTGCCTGGACGCGAGCCTTTTCATTCGCACGGATTGAACTGGCAGCCTATCATTTTCATCGCCGGTATGATGGTCATGGTCGAAGGGATGGCAGAAACCGGCTTTTTCAAATGGCTGTGCCTTTCCGTCGCCAAGCTCGTTAACTACCGAATTTTGCCGCTTTTCGTCGGTTTTATCTTACTCTCCGGCCTTATGTCGATGTTCATCGACAGCATCACCGTTTTGCTCTTTATGGCGACCGTCACGATTGAACTGGCTCGCCTTTTAAAATTCGATCCTGTGCCGCTCATCATCGCCATCATTTTTGCGGCCAATACGGGCGGCGCGGCCAGCATGTCCGGCGACCCGCCTAACATCATTATCGGCACGGCTTTCGGTTACTCCTTCCTAGACTTTCTTCTAAATATCGGGCTTATTGCCTGGATAAGCCTGGCAGTGCCTTTACTGATATTTTTTATTGTCATTCGCAAAAAGTTTAAAGGCTCCGGTAATGTGGTTCAAAATCTGGAACTCGGTCAATTGCACCCCGGTAAAGCGATTACGAACAAATATTTGTTCGCGGCAAACGTCGCCGTCTTTTTCGTCCTCATTGTTTTGCTGGTCACTCATGCCCAGAGCGGGTTGTCTGTTGCTACGATAGGGGTTATCGCCGGCACGCTCACGCTGGTTGTAGCCCGTAAGAAATCGCTCGGAATAATCAAAAAAATAGATTGGCGGAGTCTGGTATTTTTCGCCGGCCTGTTTATCGTTGTCAACGGCCTGGAAGAGACCGGGGTGTTGAAAACTCTGGCCGGCTATATCGGCACCGTTTCAAAGGGAAACATTACCGTAGCCATAACTATTATCCTCTGGCTTTCCGCTTTTTCCTCAGCAATCGTCGATAACATACCTTTTGCCGCGACGATGGTGCCGGTGATAAGCGGGCTATCTCAAGCGGGCGGTTTTCCCCTACCGCCTTTAGCATGGGCTCTTTCGCTGGGGACCGACATCGGCGGCAACGGAACGCCCATCGGAGCATCGGCTAACGTGGTCGGTACGGCTATCGCCGAGAGAGAAGGTCACCGCATCGGTTGGGGAAGATTTCTCAAGTACGGGATGCCGGGAATGATTCTAGCAATCTCAATAAGCTGGATTCTATTAATGGTTAAATACGCTTAGATCATCAGGCGGTCGTTGCCGCCGCGAGTGTGATAAAAGCTAACACGTTCCAAAAAGCGTGCATCGCAAACGTTAACAACAGTGAACCGGTTTTCCATCGAGCCAGCCCCAGGACCAATCCACTGGCGAATATTACTGCCAGGTCGTAAGCACCGGCGGAAACATGAAGCGATGCCCACCAGGCAGCCGTAATGATAATCGCAAAAACCGGGCCGATCCTGGAGCTTGAATAGCCTTGAAACATAAAGCCGCGGAACAGAACTTCCTCGAAAGCGGGAGCGAATACAACTATCGCCACGAAGAAAAGCGGAAGGTAACGGGTTGTTGAATATAACGCGACGTCGCTTTGACCTTGAGGGATTTTAAATGCGTAGCGTATCCCTTCGCTAACCGCAAGATAAACAAAGTTGACGCCCAGCCAGAAAAGCAGAGTTTTTACCTTGAAACCCCGCAGACCCAGGTAATCTTTAAATGACAGGCTGCGGCGCAATCGTACAAAAGCTGCGATCAGGGGAATGCAAATCACGACCTCAAGGATCAACGCCGCCGTTGTTATTGTTCCTAAATTGGACTCTACATAGTTCATTGCGGCAGACAAGCCGGCGCTGCGATGGGAGGAAAGGTAATTCAAAAGAAAAACCAGGATGGCAAGACCCTGCGCGATAAAAGACGCGACAATAACCAGCAGACCAAAACCGGTCGTTGCCCAAAAACCCCAGAATGGTGTTTTTGCCGCTCCGGCTTTCTCAGGGATAATACTTCCTTCAGGTATTTCCATTCGGAACTATTGTATCAATGTACCCGGACCTGAACAATCTTTTATCATAAAACCTGCGCTAGTGTAGTGTCTTACAAAAGGGTTTACAGATGAGGATAACAAGTGACAACTCAAAATCCCCCTTAGTCCCCCTTTTCCAAAGGGGGAGAGTCCTTCCTCCTCTTTCGAGGGAAGCAGACAGCTATGTAAATATATTTA
>JAUSGV010000090.1 GCA_030648675.1 Dehalococcoidales bacterium | reverse complement strand
TTGACGCTCAATCCCGTTATTTCGCCCTGCTGGCTGATCACGTCGTTTACAACCGGGGCGATCGGATATCCATACTCATCCATCAAATATGTGCAGCCATCGAAGAAACCTATCATTTTACATTTTAACCGGGAAGTAATTTGCTGGAAAAGTTGGGCACCTTCCTGATCGAACTGGAAAACCAACTTTACCCCGCCCCCCGTTTCGGACTGCACAACGTAGGTATTAGTTTGGAAAAAGCGGCTGGTTAACTCTTCCTCGACACCGTTGTATATTCCTGTCGCCGGTTTCCATTTCCCCAGGATATTTTCCCACTTGGCGGTATTGTTACCTGTTCCGTTACCGGTGGAGTTACCGGTATCCTCAATCAACTCGCCGAATTCGAGCAGGGCTACCCTGGAAAGATTCTCCTTCTCTTTATCCGTGATATTGAGACCGGGCAGTTCCACTACAATCCGGTCTGTGCCCTGGATATATATGACCGGCTCGGTAACACCGAGCGGGTTGACCCGGTTGGTCAAAACATCGACTACACCCTCAAGGGCCTCCTTCTGGCCGCCGGCAGCGATCGAGGACATATCGGCCTGGTAAACGACATGTATTCCCCCCTGCAAGTCCAGACCCAACCTCGTTCCTTTCTGCCCGAGAATCCCTTTATCGATAGGAAGAACCACGAGCAGCGCCAGAACGAAGACTACCAGTAGTATTACGAAAACCAGACTATTTCTTCTTGCCATTTTTCCCTACCCTAGATTTACAATTTATGCAAGAAAACCATCACCAGTTCGAGAGCTTCTTCTCTTGTCTTTATTTCACCCGCCGCCTGAGCTTCGCGGACCGCTTCCAATATTTCCCCGATTCTTGGCCCCGGCTCCAAACCGAATTTTTCGATTAAATCATTACCGTCGACCAGTTTGGACGGGAACTTTGCGGTGTCTCGCGCTAATCTTTGATTAACCACGTATTCTATCATACCAGTATGCTCCCGCCAATGGCTGATATCGAGCGTAGGCCCCCTGGCGGCCAAATGGTCGGCCAGACTAAAGAAAAGAATATCAATGCCGGCGTCCCCGGTATCGCGGAAAAAGCGATATATAGCCCGTGGCGTCGGTAATCCTTCCTGGCTCATTTGTGTCGGCCGCATGTGCTGTTCGATTACCGTCTCGACCAACTTGATTTCTTTGGCACTGAATCTCAATCTCGTCAGCATTGCTGCCGCCACGGCTGCCCCATCCACGGGATGCCCGAGAAAGCGTACCCGTCCACCGGCCTCGGTGGTCTTCGTTTGAGGCTTGGCGATATCGTGTAACAGGCCCGCCAGCTTAAGCAATGACCTCCGGGTGCTGCCGTGGCTGACTTCCGCGGCGAAATGCTCTTCCAGAGCCGGTGTCCAGGGGGCAGTGTCCAGGGCTTCTTTGCCGTGATATTCCCAGTTCCCCCGCCGCAAAAGGAAGTCGACCGCCGAAACCGTCTTCAGGGAATGATCGAAAACATCCCAGAAATGCTCAATGGGCTGTTCCACTCCTTTTGACTCGGCCAGTTCAGGGAATATGACGGTGAGCAAGCCCAGCTTATCGAGGGTTGATAAAGACCGCCCGCTATCGGACACAGCCAGAATGCGGAGCAACTCTTCTCTAATTCTCTCGCCGGCAACTTTGGCGATCAGGTTGGCGTCTCGCTGAATCAGGGTGACTGTAGACTTCTCAATTTTGAAGTCCAGTTCAGCGGCATGACGTACAGCCCGGAGTAATCGGGCAGGATCGGCCGTAAAAATATCTTCCTTCACGGCGCGAATCACGCCCCGGCGGAGGTCATCCCTGCCTTTAAAAGGGTCGATAAGCTGAGCGTCGGCTGCTTCTTCGAGCAAATGGTGCAGATTAATGGCCATGGCGTTGACCGTGAAATCGCGTCGGGCCAGGTCCTGTTCGATGGTGCCCTCGAACGTGGAGAAATCCAGTTCCCATTCATCAAGGACTACCCGCCCGATACGGTTTTGCTTGTCCAGCAGGACATAGTGCCCTTCTAGAGCATTTGCGGTCTTTTCCGCGACATCGAGGGCGTCGGCGGCTACCGCAATGTCTATATCGGCCGTCTCCCGTCCTAATAAAGCGTCGCGTACTATCCCGCCGACGAGATAGGCCTCGATCCGTTTTTCGCTCAGAAAATCGTTTACCCTGGCTAAAACGTACCCGATTGTGGGTTCCGTCAGCCGGGCAAAGGCTTGTTTAATAGAAGTTTCCCTTCTGTCCAACTAACATACTCCTCGCTGAAGTTTATCAAGGAGCAGTCGAGCAAAGCAATCCATCATTCCGACTTATACAATCCTATTCGATCTGAAAGATGGGTTCTATCTGTCACACATTTGTAATAGTTTTCTATTCAAATTTATGATTTTTCAATAGTCCAGTTAGTAAGATAATTATAAAGTTCTTATATTTATCTATTTTATCTTTATTCTATGTCGATATAGACCCATCAACGCGGGCTAAGCAGGCTGAAGAAGCCATAACAACAGAAGGTGATTATAGGCTTAATATGATAATAGTTGCTCACGGGTGGATACAGGCAAACTGAATAATAGTTAGTGAAGGAGTATAAAGGTGAAAAAATACTTATTTATACATTCCTGGTCGCCGTACTTTCGCTTGGTTTGGCCGTTCCGGCGATGGCCGCGGGTGGGAAAACATTTATCGCTCACCTCTCGGGTGGCGAAGAGGTACCACCGGTGGACAATGTCGCCCAGGGTCAGGCTATCTTCCAGCTTAACAAAACCGGCGATGCATTGATATCGCGGCTAATATCGAAGACATAACGATGTCGCATATACATGTAGTGGCCGCAGGGGCCGATAGTCGTCTGGTTGTATCCATCTCAACCACCAGCCCAATTGATTCCGGGAACATTCAATGGCGTTCTAGCCGAAGGAACTATTACCGCGGCCAACCTGGTAGGCCCACTGGCTGGAATGGACTTTAGCGATTTAATAACTGCGATGGAGGCTGGTAACGCTTACGTGAATATTCCCACTTCCGCACATCCCGGCGGCGAAATTCGCGGACAGATTCGCTAACCGTCCTCACTATTCATAAACAATCGGTTCGTTGTTCTGGACGGCGATTTGTATCGCCGTCCAGAACATACCGCATTTTTCGATCTTGCCGGGGAAGCAGCAGGTGTTTTATTGATGTTGGCAAAAGTACTTATCGCCCTATTGATGGTGGTTGTGACAGTGTTTCCGGCGTGTGCTGGAAGACCGCCTTCAACCATGCCAACTGCTTCACCTAATGCATCTCAAAATAACACCCCGATGCCGACTCAGAATGCTGCTCCTGCTCCTAACACAACTCCAACTCCAAATACGTCTCCTTCCATACCTGTGCCGCCGGCCACGGCACTTCCTTTGAGTCCTATTCCCGATGGCAGTATCAAGGTTGAACGCGTGTTCCCTGATCTATCATTTCGGGAAATGACTAACCTCGTTCAACCCGATGATGCGAGCGGGCTGATTTTTGTTACCGAGCAGAGAGGAGTCATTCAGGCTTTTGCTTCCAGCCAGCCGCAGCAGGGATCGTATATATTTTTGGATATTACAGACCGGGTTAATAGAGGAGGTGACGAGGAGGGTTTGCTGGGCATTGTCTTCGACCCGGATTACAAGCGAAACGGTCAATTCTACGTTTATTACTCTGCCGCCAACCCTCGACGATCGGTATTATCCCGTTTTAGCCTGGACCAGAAAAACCTGAAGTTAGCCGACCCGCAAAGTGAAGTAATTATCATGGAAATAGCGCAACCATTCAGTAACCATAACGGCGGACAGCTTGCCTTTGGTCCGGACGGGTATCTGTATATTGGTCTCGGTGACGGCGGCAGCGCCGGCGACCCCCAGGGTAACGGGCAAAATCTCAAATCACTCCTGGGCAAGATCCTGCGCATCGATGTTCGCGGGCTATCAGGCTCAGGTAGCTATAAGATTCCCGCGGACAATCCATTTATTAATACTACCGGTGCCAGGGCAGAAATATGGGCATTCGGTCTACGAAACCCATGGCGCTTTTCTTTTGATACGGAAACCGGTTTATTGTGGGCCGGCGACGTCGGGCAAAACAAGTGGGAGGAAATAGATATCATTTCAAAGGGTGGTAATTATGGCTGGAACATAATGGAAGGGTCCCACTGCTACTCCCCGGATACCAGATGTAACCAGTCGGGCATGACACTACCCCTGGTTGAGTATGACCACTCAAAAGGGTGCTCGGTCACCGGCGGCTACGTGTATCGGGGAGATAATATATCTTCTTTAAAAGGCTATTACATATACGGCGACTATTGTTCCGGAAATATTTGGGCACTTGGTTATGAGGACAATACCGTAACTCAGAATATATTATTAGCCGATTCCGGCCTGAGCATTACCTCCTTCGGTGAAGACATGGAAGGAAACTTGTATATCCTATCCCGGGAAGGAGGTATCTATACTCTGGTACAAAAGAAATAGACTGCACGTATCAATATATTTACTCATCTAGTGTCGTCTGAAAACGTGACAATCTGCACCATAATTGAATTAGGGAACGTGGAGAAGGCATCGCGTACAATCCGGCCGACGAGGTAGCCTCAATGCCATTTTCGCTGAGAAAAGCTTCTACGTTTTCGTATATCCGCGGGGGATACAAAATGGTGGATTGTTAAGTCAATCAGAGAAAAGCCCGTCCAATGGACGGGCTTTTCTCACTACCCCTGTTCTTGCACTTAAAGGTAATTACGGGTTCAAATTTATATTGCTATACAGGGGAGATGTCGGACGGATTATCTTGTGAGCGCTCATATTTCCAAGAGGTCCGCCGCCCATAGTCATGTGGCAGGCATTACAGCCCAAAATAGCCCTATCATATTCCGCTACGAAGGCAGTGATGTTCTTGGATGTAGCTGCTTGCTGGATAGCCGCTACCGCCGGCTTAGACCAGCTTTCCAGAGCCTCTTTTCTGGCCGGTCTAACGATTACATTGGCTTTTACGGTTTCATCTACCCTGTAAGCTTCAAACATAACCGCGTCCCAGTTACCTGCTTGCCCCGCGAACCACATTATGTTGAAATGTTCGGCAAGTTCGAGCATTCTCGGAGCAGTACCACCCAGGGCTGCCCACAATGGGAGCGAGGTATTAACCGTGCTGAATAGTGCGGTAACATTCCCCCCTGTTCCGGCAGTACCGGCGGGTCCGGCAGGTCCAGTAGCACCAGCAGTTCCAGCAGGTCCAACAGGCCCTTGCACTCCGGCAGGACCAGTAGTTCCAGCAGGACCTCGGTCTCCAGCCGGACCCTGCGCTCCAGTCGTACCTTTCTCTCCAGCGGGACCTTGTGCTCCAGCCGGGCCGGTCGTACCTGCAGGTCCGGCACAACCAGTCAATACCAGAACCAAAACCATGAACAGACTAACAACGAGTATCAGGGGCTTTTTATTCATACAGTTCTCCTCCTTTTTATTTCCAAACGATATACGGCACCAGTGCCCAAATCCACGCAAATATTGCACTGATAACTCTTGTAGTTTATACTGGGATCGGCGTTTAGCCATGCGAAAAAGTACTTTGGTGTTGTGCGCATAATTGCCTGTTCAGGTAGGCAAAAATGCTTATGTGGGTAGTGCCACGGGGAGGGATGGAGTAAATCATGTCGCCCATACGAATCATGTTGGCGGATGACCACGCATTAGTCCGGCAGGGAACGCGCCGTATCCTGGAGGAGCATCGAGATTTAATAGTGGTCGGTGAGGCGGAAAATGGCGAAGAGGCTCTGGAGTTAGTGAAGCGCCTAAATCCCGATGTGGCGATTCTGGACATTCGTATGCCGGGACTTAGCGGCGTAGGTGTTGTATCTGGGATAAAACAAAGCTCGCTACAGACGAAAATATTGATACTGAGTGCCTTCGATGATGATGAATACATTCTCGCCCTGATGGAAGCTGGCGTCTCAGGGTATCTCTTGAAAACGGCTCAGGGAAACGAGTTGGTGGAGGCGGTCCGCGGCATCGCTAAGGGTAAAAATATTCTGCATCCGGATATCGCCATGAAAGTGGCTCGTCTCTGGGCTCACCGCCGTACCATAAGCGGTCAGGAGGTATCCGGACAGCTCAGCCCCAGAGAAATGGAAGCCCTGCAACTCGCTGCTAAATGTCTGTCTGCTAAAGCTATCGCTGTAAATCTGAATATCAGTGTTCGTACTGTGAACGGGCATTTCTATAGCATATTCAATAAGCTGGGCGTTTCGTCCCGTATTGAAGCGGTACTCTACGCTTTGTCCCGTCATCTGGTCGCTCCGGAAGGAGTCGAATAAGAATGCATGCTGTAGGTCAACTCTCTCAATCAAAGCCAAACAGCCGGTTCTTAAAGGTCAAGGAGTGGTTATTCTCCTTTCGCCCCCATTTCAGAGACTGGCGTTTCTGGGCAATCCAGGTCCTGGTCACCGGTATCGCCGCAATCCACGATATCATTGAAATTAACGGATACTTGCCCCATCTTGGAATGCTGTATTTTTTGCCTATCAGCCTGTTTTTTTTACCCGTGGCGTATGCCGCGATGAATTTCGGCCTCATTGGTTCGATTGCTACCGCCACCTGTGTCGTAATCATCACTATCCCGAATTGGGTTTTTTGGCACGATGGCCTGGAGAGATTCGGGGTGATATTTCAGACGGCTGTTTTGATTGCTGTGGCAATCTTAATGGGGCAGCGTGTCGACCGGGAAAAATCAGCAAAGCAGAGAGCGAAAGCTTATGCTACCCTTGTAATTAAAGCTCATGAAGAGGAGCGTCTGCGCATCGCGCGTGTCCTTCATGATGAATCCATTCAGACCATGATTCTTCTCTGCCGCGAGTTGGACATTGTCAATAGCAGTCTGTCTCTCCTGCCGGTGGTGAAGGAAAAGGTGCAAGAGGCGAGAAAAACAGCTGAGCAAGCGGCGAAATATCTCCGTGATTTTGCCAGAGCACTCCGGCCCCCTATATTGGAAGACTTCGGTATAGTAACCGCTATCAGTAGATTGCTGACTGACTTTCTTGACCGGACTAAAACCGAGGGACATATAAAGATTATTGGAAAGGAACGGAGGCTGCCGGGTGATTTAGAGCTAGCCATGTTCAGGATTGCTCAGGTAGCGCTATCGAATGTTGAGCGCCACTCCGGAGCAAAAAACGTGGATATAATCATATCTTTCGCGGACAAAGAGGTCACTCTGGAAATACGGGACAATGGGAAGGGTTTTACACCGCCGGCCCACGAACACAATGTCGCGGTCGGTAAGAATCTGGGCATTATCGGTATGAAGGAACGCGCCGAACTGCTTGGTGGCAGGATTGAGATTCAATCCAGTCTCGGTACCGGAACGCGGATTAAAGCATCAATTCCTCTGAGCAGTGATGCAACTGCGTGAAATTGGGGGATTCCGTCAGCCGGGCAAGGGCTCGTTTTTATACCGGCTTCCGTTCTGTCTATGCGAGCAAGTCCTTCATTTTTGAAGGACGCGCATCTGAGAGCTTTCTAAAATATACCGCTCGTTGAAGTTTCCAAGGAGCGTCGGGCAAAGCGATCCGTAGTCTCATATGTGCCTCTCGGGAACACGAACAATAGGATTTTTGGATGAGGGGTGCGGCTAAGTTTAGGTGCTCTTAGTGGGGGAGAGCCGCTTTAGGTTGCTTAACGGGTGTTTTGTGAGTGCCGAACTGAACTTCTGGCATGCAAAGTGTTGTCTGCGGGGGATTAACCAAGATTGACAATCGGATGAACCGGATATACAATTTGTTCTAATAACAGAGTGGGAAATAAGTGGGGCGAGGTCGACTCACCACGAGGTGATATGGGGAATCCCTATAAAGGTGAGTTGGCAATAAAACTAAAACTTTCTGTACTATTTGTCATACCGTTCCTTTTGGCATCGCTTTCATCGTGTGCTGCTGTAACTCCAAGAGCAATTATTGCAGATATACCCTGCAGTCAACTTCAAGAAAACAACCACATTACGGATAATCTCGCAGCCAATATTGGTGATACGATAACGATCATGCTATGCTCTTATCCGGCAACAGATTATCTTTGGCTACATAAAACCATTGGAAAGCCCTGGGAGACGATAGTACGAGAAACGGATCATGATTTTGTGACACCAGAAGGCGACGGGGTGAAACTAGCAAAGGTTATTGGTGGGCCTGATGGATCAAATGAAAAACAAGTATGGACTTTCAAAGTAGTTGGAAAAGGAACAACCGAAATTCGTATGGAATACACACTACAACAATACGGGGTATTTACAGTAAGTAACACGTATTCTATGGTCGTGACAGTTAAGTAGCCGCAACCTGTATCTTAGCGTTTCCGGCAAGCCAAAAGTCATCAAGTGTTGCGGCTCTCGCTCTCTGGCTGCCTTTAACCCAAGTTCTGTATCCGCGTTAACAGCTCGACTTAGGCGACCGGAGCGGAGCTTTTGACCCCGCTCCTGCCTTTCTTATCCCTCAAACTCGCTTTCTATCACTACCCTTACCAGATGGTCATCGATCAGCTTC
>JAUSGV010000080.1 GCA_030648675.1 Dehalococcoidales bacterium | reverse complement strand
GAAGAACTTAAGGCCGATCCGCACAAGTCCGCCGAAGGCGTTGTCATCGAAGCCAATATGGATAAGAGCAAGGGTGCCCTGGCTACAGTGCTGGTGCACAACGGAACCCTGCGCGTGGGAGATATTATCGTCGTCGGCGATTCCTTTGGAAAGATCAAGGCTATGTTCAACTCGGAGGGCAAACAGGTGAGGAAGGCCGAGCCGGCGACCCCGGTAGAAATTCTCGGCCTGTCGGTAGTGCCGTCGGCCGGCGACAACTTCAGTGTCGCCGCCGGTGAAGCACAAGCCCGTTCGTTAGTGGAGAAGCGTAAATCGGAGGCGGGGCAGAAACAGAGTTCTCCCGCCGTTACTTTAACCAACATCAAGGAACAGGTCAGTGCGGGACACGTCCAGGAATTGAACGTGATCCTTAAGGCTGACGTGCAGGGAAGTATCGAACCGATCAAGACTTCACTGGAACAACTGTCTACCGAAGATTTGAAGGTGCGAGTCCTGCACAGCGGTACCGGCATTATCACGGAAAACGACATCATGCTCGCACTGGCATCGAAAGGAATAATCATCGGATTCAATGCCGTCCCCGATGCCGGGGCAAAACGACTGGCAGAACGGGAAGGTATCAGTATCAGAAACTACGGCGTTATTTACCAGATCATCGATGACGTCAATAAGGCGTTGAAAGGCCTGCTGACGCCTGCCAAGACAGAGGTCATCACCGGCCGGGCTGAGGTCAGGGGGGTCTTCCCTGCGTCAAAGAAGCAGAAGGCGGCCGGTGCGTATGTCGTCGAGGGCAAGCTTACCCGCGGTTCATCACTCAGAGTCAAGCGCAAGAACAAGGTAGTTATCGAATCGGTAGCGGAAAGTCTCAGACGGTTTAAAGAAGACGTCACCGAAGTGGCTACGGGCTACGAATGCGGCGTCGTCGTCAAAGACTTCGACGATTTCCAGGTCGGCGATGTCCTGGAATTTTACAAGACTGAAGAAGTCGCCTAAGGAAGGCACAATATGTCGCATCGCGTTGAGCGCATTAATAGCCTTATTCAGGAAGAGATCAGCCACCTGCTGCAGCGAGAGGTCAATGACCCCCGCCTCGGCAATTTTATTGCTATTACGAAAGTCGATACCGCGTCAGACCTGAAGCATACCCGGGTATACATTAGTTTTCTCGGCACCGAAGCCGAGAGAAAGGAGACACTTAAAGTACTGACCGTGGCTTCCGGTTTCTTCCGCCGCGAATTGTCGAAAAGCTTGAAGCTCCGCTATACACCCGAGATAACTTTTATTGCGGATAATTCGATAGAGCGCGGCGATCGCATAACCCAGCTCATCAACAAAGTTTCCTCAGAACAAAATCAGTAACGGCATGAACGGCATACTGAATGTCGACAAGCCATCTGGGGTGACATCTTTCCAAATTGTAGCCCTGGTCAGAAGATTGAGCGGCGAACGGCGCGTCGGCCATGCCGGTACGCTCGACCCGATGGCTACCGGGGTTTTGCCAATTTGTCTCGGCCAGGCTACCCGCGTCGTCGAGTTCTTCGGCGTGATGACCAAGAGGTATATTGCGGAAATTGAACTCGGCATAGAGACGGATACTTACGATATCTCCGGTCAGGTCACGCGGCGCATCGACCCAACAGCCATCAACCGGAAAAGGCTGGAAGAGGTGCTTATCGCATTTAGAGGCCCAATCCAGCAAACACCGCCCATGTACAGCGCGGTGAAATATTGCGGCAAACCGCTTTACACACTGGCACGAGCCGGGATCGAGGTAGAGCGTAAACCGCGGATCGCCGAGATCCACAGCCTGGAACTTGTCGACTTTCATCCGCCCGTTGCCACGCTCGATATCGTTTGCGGAAAAGGTACTTATATCAGGGCTATTGCTCACGACATGGGCCAGGTACTCGGGTGCGGGGCGGCAATGCGCAGCCTGGTCCGAACGAGATACGGACGATTCGACAAAAGCGAGTCGGTATCCGTGGAGAAACTCACCGATGCTTTTCGCCTGGGGAACTGGAAGGACTTGATGCATCCGCCGGATTGCGTCCTGACACATTTGCCAGCAGTCGTGCTCGACAACGAAGCGGAAAAACATATGAAAATGGGGCGGACTTTAACTCCCGCCGAGGTTGCGGAAACAACGCCGGTACCGGAGGCGGGTGAAGCGACGGTTACGGCAGAACAGTGCCGTGCCTACGCCCTTGACGGACGATTCGTCGGTGTGCTACGCTTCAACGCTGGAAATGGATTCTGGCATCCTGAAAAAGTGCTCCTAAATCTCTGATTGCTGAACAAGCGGTAAAGGAGGATTCCCGAACGTTGGGTAAGATAAATGTCGCTATCATTGGGGTGGGTAACTGTGCGTCGTCGCTGGTGCAGGGCGTCCACTATTACCGGAATGTAAAAGACAATGATTCGGTACCCGGGCTCATGCACGTCAACCTGGGCGGGTACCATATCAACGATATCAATTTTGTGGCGGCGTTCGACGTCGACAAGAATAAAGTAGGTAAGGATATCGCCGAGGCGATATTTGCCAAGCCGAACAATACGTACAAGTTCACCGACGTCCCGGAAATCGGTGTTAAAGTTGCCCGCGGCATGACTCACGACGGACTGGGGAAGTACCTCTCGCAGGTTATACAGAAGGCTCCCGGACCGACGGCGAACATCGTCAAGATCCTTAAAGACACCAAGACCGATGTCGTGCTGAACTACCTCCCCGTCGGCAGCGAAATGGCCACCAAGTGGTATATAGAGCAGGTACTCGAGGCCGGCTGCGGCCTGGTAAACTGTATCCCCGTGTTTATCGCCCGTGAAAAATACTGGCAGGACCGGTTCGCGGAGAAAGGCTTGCCAGTGATCGGCGACGACATCAAATCGCAGGTGGGGGCCACCATTACGCACCGCGTTCTCACCCGGCTTTTCATGGATCGGGGCGTTAAACTGGAGCGTACCTACCAGCTGAATTTCGGCGGCAATACCGACTTCCTCAACATGCTGGAGCGGGAGCGACTCGAATCCAAGAAGATTTCGAAAACAAACGCCGTCACTTCCCAACTGGATTATAAACTCGATCCGGGCGACGTGCACGTCGGACCGAGCGATTACGTGCCCTGGCTGCTCGACCGGAAGTTCTGCCACATCAGGATGGAAGGCCGGACGTTCGGCGACGTACCGCTTATCCTCGAGTGCAAACTCGAGGTTTGGGACAGCCCGAACTCAGCCGGGGTGGTGATCGATGCCATCCGCTGCGTCAAGCTGGCGTTGGACCGGGGATTGAAAGGGGCGTTGATCAGCCCGTCGTCCTACTTTATGAAATCTCCGCCGGTACAGCATACCGACGACGAGGCACACAGTATGGTCGAGGAATACATTGCGGAAGCAAAGCCGGCGCCGAAAACGCCGCCTGCCGCGAAGAAGACCAGAAAGGCTAAAACCGGGTAGTCAAGAGAACGCTGTTTCCCCAACTTAACAGGTTAAGGTGATATGAAGATAGCTCTGGTTTCACCTTACGATTTCTCTTACCCGGGCGGAGTAGCTAATCACATAACCAATCTGGACCGCTGCCTGTGCAGCATGGGGCACGTGGTAAAAGTCATCGCTCCGGCTTCGAGCCCCGTTACGACCTTCGGCGAACGGTTTATCCAGATAGGGAAACCACGCCCGATTCCCAATAGCGGTTCGGTGGCAAGGATCACACTATCGCTTACTCTGGCAGGCCGGATAAAGTCCGTTCTGGAAGAAGAAAAATTCGACATCGTTCATCTGCACGAGCCGTTCGCCCCGATGTTGTGTTCGGCGGTATTGCGGTTTTCCAACACCATCAATATCGGTACTTTCCACGCCTGCGACGCCCGTCCGGGCTATCATCTTGCCTGGCCGATAGGTATTATCATGCTGAGAAGGCGCCGCCGCAAGCTACAGGGCAGAATAGCGGTTTCGCCGCCGGCGAAGCGGTTCGCGAGCAAATATATCCCTGGCGAGTTCGAAATTATCCCGAACGGGGTCGATCTCAAGGTCTTCAATCCGGATGTACCGCCGCTGGAAGAATTCCAAGACGGAAAGATCAACATCCTCTTTATCGGACGGTTGGAGAAAAGGAAGGGAGTCGGGTATTTGCTCAATGCTTTCCGCCGATTAAAGAAGGAAATGCCCAACACGCGACTCATTATTGCCGGGCCGGGTACCCGCCTGCGAGGCAAATACGAGCACTGGGTCAAGGAATGGAAGGTCGATGACGTCGTATTCGCCGGCATGGTTTCTTACCATGACCTGCCGCGGTATTACCGGACGGCAGACATTTTTTGTGCGCCGGCTATCACACAGGAAAGCTTTGGTATCGTCCTTCTCGAAGCGATGGCTATGGGGAAACCGATAGTGGCGACTAACATTGAAGGTTATGCCAGCGTCGTTTCTCACGGCCAGGAGGCCTGGCTGGTACCGCCGAAGGACAGCCGGCAGCTTAGCGACGCGCTGGCGATGCTCATCCGGGACGAAAAGCTGCGCAATGAAATGGCCGCCAAGGGAATCATGAAAGCCCAGGAATACAGTTGGGAACGGGTAGCGGAACGGGTGGTAGACTACTATAATAAGATTTTGAATGAATTCTCCGATTCGGATCCGGCGAAAGCCTTAAAATAACGATCCTGTCGAGAAAGGGAAGTCGATTTTTCTTGAACAATCAAACCGTAACATACGATAAACAAATACCCCAATCCAAACTGATGGCGGTACGAAAAGCTGCCGCCCGATACGTTACCGGTCCGTTGGTCCGGCTTATCGCAAAGACGAAGGCAACGCCGAACGACCTGACATGGATCGGCTTCACGGTAATCGCCGCCGGCGCAGCGCTGGTTGTTTCAGGGCATATGCTGGCGGCGGGTTTTGTGGTACTTGGGGCAAGTTTTTTCGATCTGCTCGACGGGGCTCTGGCGCGAGGCACCAATCGGGTGACCCGGTATGGGTCGGTCCTCGATTCGAGTCTTGACCGAGCTGCCGAGTCATTGCTTTTCGGGGGTATCGCGGCTTTTTATGCTTTGCACCCTAGCTCTCAATCAACAGCAATCATTTTGCTGTCGGTGATTGCCATGAGCACCTCATTTCTGGTAAGCTACGTGCGGGCAAGAGCGGAGGGGGCGGGGCTAAAGTGCGAAGTGGGGCTGCTTACCCGGGCCGAGAGGATCGGTCTGCTGGTAATCGGTCTCTGGTTCAGCGGAATCAATTACGCTCTGGTGATAATTCTATCGATCATTGCCCTGCTGAGTTTGATCACGGCCGGGCAGCGCCTGAGTTGCGTGAGGCAGCAGACGAAATCGGAATGACATGCCCGGAAAGTAAATCCGGGTGTAGTTGGGAGAAGGATAATGCCGGTAATCGCCGTTATCGGGGCGCAGTGGGGGGACGAGGGTAAAGGGAAAATTGTGGACATGCTGGCGGAGAAAGCCAGGTATGTTGTCCGTTTCTCCGGTGGGGATAACGCCGGGCATACGGTCGTCAACCACCTGGGGCAATTTGCCTTGCATCTCATTCCGTCCGGCATTTTTTCGCCGCAAACGACCTGTGTTATAGGTAATGGCGTGGCCGTCAATCCAGATGTGCTGCTGAAGGAAATGAACCAGTTGAATCAGCGGGGTGTCGATACCAGCCGGCTGATCATCAGCGACCGTGCCCACCTTATCATGCCTTACCATGTTTTGCTGGATAATCTCGAAGAAAAATTGCGAGCCGCCCGGGCGATAGGTACCACCGGCAAAGGTATCGGACCGGCGTTCGCCGATAAGGCAGCGAGGCTGGGCATCCGCGCCGGCGAAATCATTGATGTTGATGGTTTTCGGGAGAGGCTCCGGGTGATTCTTGATTACAAGAACGCCATTCTGGAAAGGATCTATGGAACTGCCCCGTTGTCTTTCGACCAGATATACCGGCAATATTCCGAATTCGGTAAAATCCTGAAGCCTTATATTCGCGACACGTCGGATATGCTTTTAGGGCTGCGTCCCGATGAAATGGTACTTCTCGAGGGAGCTCAGGGGGCATTACTCGACCCCGACTTCGGTACTTATCCGTACACGACTTCCTCGTCTTGCCTGGCCAGCGCCGGCAGCCTAGGATCAGGTATTTGCAGCAACAAAGTGACCGGTATTCTCGGGGTGTACAAGGTGTACTGTACCAGGGTTGGCGGCGGGCCGATGCCCACCGAACTCAAAGATGAAACCGGCGATACAATCCGGGAAACGGCTCACGAATACGGCACGACTACCGGAAGGCCGCGGCGTTGCGGCTGGTTCGATGCCGTGGCGGCGCGCTTCAGCAGCCGCATCAATGGATTTACCCGGATCGCTTTGACCCGCCTGGACATTTTCGACGCGTTCCCCACGTTAAAAATATGCACCGGTTATAAACTGGACGGTAACGTTATCGATTATTTCCCGGCGAGTGTTTCCGCCCTGGAAAGATGCCAGCCTATTTACGAAGAAATACCCGGCTGGCAATCCTCGACCAAGAACATCCGGAAATACGAAGATTTGCCTCTCAAGGCACGACAGTACGTAGAAAAACTGGCGAACATAGCCAACTGTCCGATAAGCCTCATCTGCGTCGGACCGGAGCGCGATCAGACCATCGAAGTCCGGCCGATCCTATAAACCACTCTATTTCATACAGAATTTAATGCAATCGGCGTGCATGTCGTGGCTGGCCACGTCGATGTTATCCGCCGTACATTCCAGCATATCGTTGAATTTGCAGTCCGAAGCCTGGCAAGCGCCGACCCCGCCGACGACTTCCTTATATCCGCTTTTGGCACTGGCATGAGCGAAGGTCTTGCATTCGGCATGATGGCCGACGCTTATGCCCATGGTGCGACATTTTTTACCCGAATTAAAGGCACAACTCGACATGTTGCAACTGGCGATCCCGGACATATTCATTGTTGCCATTTTTCTCCTCCGATGTCTTTTGACCAGTATAAAAGGCGAAGCATTAAAAAGTTATAAAATGGGCGGTCAAAAGATTACAAAAAGATGTCATTATTCAGTAGCGGCAGCCTAAACTTACGCGTGCACCGTGGGTACGCCTTCGTATTACCCAAATTTACTTATGTTTGGCGAAGAGGTAGTCTGCATCAGTCTTGGCCACCCTCGCAGTCTCGCTATCCGTCGTGACATTTGCAAGGGCTTGTAAGGCTCTGGCAGCAGCCAAATCGTCCCCCTTATGGGACTTGAGGGCGTTCGCTCTTCTGGTTTCAGCCGGATCATCTTTGTGCCAGTTCATCTCGACATTGTGCTCGTACCATTTCTCACTCTCCGGAGTTTTCCCGGGTTTACCCCTATCTTTTGCATAGTAAGTGGTTGCCTTTACCTGAGTTCCGTCCTTACGCACGTAACTTTTTCTGTTTATCTTAAGTTGTGCCATATGTCCCTCCTCCCCTTTTCAGTGGTTATTTAGAATGATTTGCCAAAGTTTCTTCGGCTGGCGGCGATTCGCAGAACTCTTTCAATTTTTCTTCGCTCATCTCTTCGCTTATCCTGGCCGCCCGTCTGCTGTAGCTTTTGGGCGTTTTCCCTTATTTTATAGATAGTGCGATGCACATCAGTTTCTTTTGTTTTTCAGATTTGCCCGGCATCTGAATTCCTCCTAGAACCATCCGTAATAATGTCCGATGGCGATCAAGCCGGCAACAAGAAGGTACCCGCCGTAGATGTAGTTCAGGATATCAGGGAAAAACATCACCATCACCCCGATACCTATAGTGACAAGCCCAAGAATGAGAGCGGGCCCCCCGAAAATAAACCACAGACCTAAAAGGATTAAATACAGCCCTGCCAAATAGTTGATAATGTGCGGGAATATCAGGACGATTATTCCCAGAATCGCGGATATCAGGCCGGGGATCCAGGCTCCGCCGGCGATAGATACCGCTCCGGCAGCAATCATCAGTATGCCGACTATGTAATTCAGAATATGGGGGAAAATCAGAATGATCAGTCCGGCAGCAACGGCGATTATTCCCAATATCAGACCATTGATCGCGGGAAGGGTAAAATGCATGGAATTACCTCCTTATCAGGGTTAAGACCCCGAATGCTATGAGAAATACTCCGACAATCAGGCTTAAGGATAGCCGATCAAAGAGAATCAGTATACCGGCGACGATGGCCAATATGGCTAGAAGTGTGCTTGATATTTTCATTCCTCTCCACCTTTGTGTTTATTTTATCGGGCGAATGATTGAATAGTTATATATTTTTGATGGGGAACAATTACAAAAATATGTCATTTATTATCCGGTCCAGCTAAAAGATCGTCTTTCTTTAAAACCAGTGAAAGTAGTCCCCGAGGGCAATGAACCCGGCAAGGAGCAAGTAGCCGCCGAAGATAAAGCTCAGGATATCAGGGAAAAACATAATAGAGACGCCGATCGCTACCGTGATAAGACCGATAACCATGCTCGAGGCACCAAAAATAAACCACAAACTGAGAATGATGAGATAAAGGCCGATGAGGTAATTGATAAAGTGCCGGAATATGAGTAGTACTAACCCGAGGAGAATAGAAACGATGCCGGGAAACCAGGCGCCTCCGGCGATCCAGATACCGCCGGCCGCTATCATCAATAAGCCGGCGAGATAGCTCAGGATATGAGGAAATAACAGCATCATGATGCCGGCGGCAGCAGCGACAATGCCCAGCACGAGACCGTGGACGGCAGGAAACGTCAGCATGGGTTTACCTCCTATTCGACCCGTATTATACCCGAGCCGGGTAACCGGCACTAAGTCCCCATTTAACCGCTCCCAGCCTCATGGTTTCGCCGTTGAAAGCCATCTTCAAGGCGTCGATGTCCAATTTTTTCATTTTCAGAAAGGCGACGGTGACGCGTTCAACCTTTGCGGAGTCGGGGTCGCGCAGCATCTTGCCCAGGATTTTGGGGGCGACCTGCCAGGGCACCCCAAACCTGTCCTTTAGCCAACCGCACACACCCTCCTCCCCGCCGTCGGTGAGCCGTTCCCAGTAGTAGTCTATTCCATTTTGGGTCCTGCATGTAACCTGGAGCGAGACCGCTTCGTTAAAGGTAAAATCGTGCGGCTGGTCGCTATCCATGGCGGCAAATTCCTCCCCCTCGATGGTAAAGTCGGCGTGTTTTATCGCTCCTTCCCGGTCGGGTTCTTCACCCTTCGTGTAACGAAGAATGTCGCCGACTTTCGCATGATGGAAAATTCCGTGTAGAAATTGACGGCAGTTTCGGCTTTTCCCAACTGCGGACCGACAAACATCAATGTCGGGATGACCTTTTGGGGAGCCGGAACGTCCCCCATCGCTATTATCTGCCAGGATACGCCGTATTTGTCCTGGATCCACCCGTATCTTTCACTATGGGGATACTTGCCGATATCCATCAAGGGCTTACCGCCGGCGGCCAACTTATCCCATATCTGGTCGACCTCGTTTTTTGTCTCGCAGGCAACGAGGAAAGATATCGACGGGTTGAATTTGAACTGGGGGCCGCCGTTGATACCAATAAACTTGTGTCCTTCGATTTCGAGTTCGACCGTTACCACTTCGCCGGCCCGTATGCCCGTGATGTCATACCCGACGTTACCGGCACGCGTGATGCTGCCGACCCTTCGCGTTGTCGAACGCAGCCAGATAAAACATTGCGGCTTCTTCCACATGGCCATCATCGAACCATAAATTAGGGATTATCTTTTGCTGTGCTGTCGGCATATGCGTTTCTCCATTGCGAATATTTATTTACCCTGGCCGCGATCTCGCGCTCTCTCCGCAGCAGATGGAACCCGGCGATCTTTTCCACGAGATTGAACGGGATGGGTTTGTTTAACGGAAATTGCAGCGTTCCCTTTCCTTTAACATATGGGGCGATGTCTTTGTTGAAGTCATCGTCGCCCGCAGGAATGGGATAAATGCTGATATGGTCGGGGAAAGCGGCGAAGTATACCAGGAATTTCCCATCCACTTTGAAAGCCGGTATTTGGTAGCTAATAGTTTCCACGGCACCGGGAGCGATCCCGCGTATAGTCCGCCGGATCTTTTCGAGACGTTCTTGCACGTTTTCGGGGTAATCACCGATATATTCGTCGAT
>JAUSGV010000071.1 GCA_030648675.1 Dehalococcoidales bacterium | reverse complement strand
ATATCGATTCGTCGACGACGCTGTCGGCATCGAGGTGGCAGTGATCGGCGATTATGGAGTGTTTCACGCTGACCCTGGGGCCGATCCACGTCTCCGGCCAGATAACTGAGTCGCTAACGACGCTGTCCTCCATGATATTGCATCCCCGGCCGATGACGACCGGTCCGATGATCTTGACCCCGGGTCCGACCGAACAGTCGGCGCCGATGACAACCGGCCCGATCAACTGGGCGGAAGAGTGTACGTGGCTGCCGGTTCCGATCATATCCCGGCGGTGACCGTGCGGGTCGTACTCGCAACATTTGCCGGTCAAAAGGTCGCGGTGTACCTGCAGATACTTTTCCGGAGTGCCGATATCCAGCCAGTAGGCAGAGGACGGCAGGGCGTAGATGCCTCGCTGAAGCAGGCGGGGAAAAACGTCACGCTCGATGCTGACCGCAACGCCGGGACTTATTTCCGCCAGCACTTCCGGCTCGAGGACGTAAGTGCCGGCGTTAATAAGGTGGCCGTCCATTTCGCCTCTTTTCGGCTTTTCCCGGAACAGGGAGACTCTCCCCTCGGCATTGGTTTCGATGACGCCGTAGTTACTGTTGTCTTCGACCGTGGTGAGGGCAATAGTGGCCACCGCTTTCTTGCGGCGGTGAAAATCTACGAGAGCAGTGACATCCAGGTCGGTAAAAACGTCGCCGTTCAGGGCCACGAACGGCTCGTCGAGAAAGCGCTCCGCGTTTTTGATACCGCCGGCAGTACCGAGTGGTGAGTTCTCGATGACGTAGTGCATTTTTACGTCAAGGCGGCTGCCGTTGCCGAAGTAGCTTTCGATAGGCTCGGCGAGGTTACCCAGGGAAAGGATGATGTCAGTTATTTCATGTCTCCGCAAATGGCGGATAACATGCTCCAGGAAAGGCGTGTTCAGCACCGGTACCAGGGCTTTGGGAAGATTACTGGTTAGGGGTAGAAGCCTGGTTGCTTTGCCGCCGACAAGAATAACCGCTTTCATTTTTTCGTTCCTGTCTCCCCATTTTAGCACAAAGGCGTTAGAGCCGGTTCCAGTCCGCCGCGAATAATAAGGAATAAGGAGATTCTAACGCTTTGCCCGTGTAGAAATCATAAAATCGCCAGGGAAATAATAACAAAATCATTTCATTTTGTTAATTGACGGAGTTTGTCTCCGTATGGTTTCGCAACGTAACACTTTCCGGCGGAACTCCGTTTTTGTATCCATTGCAATGGGACAAAAGTCACAGACTTTTGCATCGCCTGGCGGTAAAATTTGTTTATCCATGGTGAAGGGGGTGTGAGCTATGGTGATGTGGAGATTAAAGAGTTGTCCTCGCTGCCGCGGCGACATGTTTATTGGTAAAGACGACAGATGGTTTCAGCAGTGCATTCAATGTTCTTACCGCGTCGAGCTTAAGTTACTGGAAGATTTCGAGAAGCAGCCGAAGCGAACCGCGGTTCACGCCACGACTAAAGGATAGAACACGGCGGCAACGATAGCCGCGGCGAGTACCGCGCCGGTCGTTGCCTGAGCCCAGGAGTGGCTTTTCAATTCGGCGCGCGCCCAGGCAGTTACCGGGATCAGCGGGATTACCAACGTCCCCATCCAGCCGTAAAGTATCACGAGTAAAGTCGCCGAGCCGGCGATAAAAGCGGTGTGCAGGCTTATCTTCCACCAGAAATTGATGCACATGAAGATAAGCGTGATGAGCAGGCTGGCGATGAAACCGGCGATGAGCATCATCGGTGCCTTGAGGAAAGCGAGTAACAGGCATCCGGCGATCCCACACGCACCGCTCAGTACGTAGATATTGGTTCTTTGTTGGCGCATATCGAGAAAGAACGAGTTAAGACGTTTAGTCCGCAGCAAGTAGATCACAACCACAAATATCGGCAGAATGCTCAATCCCGACGCGACCAGCGTCCATTTCAGGGCATCGCCGGAGCGAGTGGTCGCGGAAAAAGACAGAATCAGGATGACAGCCAATCCTACCAGGAATGGATTCAGGATATTCGATATCAGAACTGCTATACGTTTTTTCATTGGATCAGCTTATTTGATAAACGTTGAGTATCTATTGTACCCTATTTCAGCAATTTTTGAAAGAACATAATGTTATCACCCGGAGCGTAGTAGTCGGAAATTTGGGCGACTAAGCGGTAACCCTGCGACAGATAAAAGCGGTGTGTATTGTCGTAATCCGGCTTGGATGACGTCTCGGCCATTACCATTCTGCCGTTTTTGCGGGCTATTTCTTTTTCAGCATCGGCTATTAGTGCTCCCCCGATACCCCTTTTCTGGTGATGCGGGGAGACGGCGATCCAATAGATGTCCCAGGTACATTCGGTCAGCGGGGTTTCTCCGTAGCAAACGTAGCCGGCGATGGCGTGGTCCGATTCGGCGACAAGGGTAAAATATCCGGCGGAAGGGTCATCGAGGTAGCAATCCAGCACCTCTTCGGCGACCACGACTTCAGCGGGCAGGAACTGGGGGGTGGTCTGGAGGATGTCCATTACCGCGGGCTTATCCGCACGTGTCATCGGCCGAATTCGGGTGTTCACTTCGTGTCTCTTCGCATAGCCAGCGCTATCAGCTTGTCGATGAACTGGCTGTAGGTCAAGCCCGACGCTTTGGCCTGGCGTGCGGCACCGGTGCCGGGGGAAATATCGGGGTTGGGATTAATTTCGATGACCTGCGGTCCTTTGTCGTTTACCCTGAAATCGACGCGGGCATAACCGCTCCCGCCCAGCAAACCGAAGGTCTGGCGGGCGATCCTGCCTATCTCGTCGCGGAGAGAAATATCGATGTCCGCCGGACAAACCGCTTTGGTAGCATCAAAGTAGGGACTTTTCGGTTCCCATTTTGCGCCGAACGTCAGAATGCGGGGCAGCCCCGGAGGCAGCATAAAAATGATTTCAGAAATGGGCAAGACGTCCAGGTCTTTCGTCCCCAGGACGGTGATATTGAATTCCCGGCCGTCGACGAACTCTTCCACCAGAGCCCGTCCGCCGTACTCTTCGCTTATCAACTTCACCTGCCGGGCTAACGCCGCAGCGTCCTTGACCACGCTGTTTTCCGAAATACCGTGGCTGGCGTCTTCTCCCCCCGGTTTAACTATGCAGGGAAAATCCAGGTTAAAGGTGGAAAGCGTGTCCGGCGTCAGCACCTGGTACCGCGGGGTCTGAATCCCGTTAGCCGCCAGAACGGCTTTAGTGCGGGGTTTGTCCAGGGCGAACGACAGAATTTCCGGCGGGCAGCCGGTATAAGGAATCTTCAGGTCGACGAGCATTTCGGCTATAGCAGGCTCGGTTTCAGGGGAATCCATGAAACCTTCGAACAGGTTGAAAATCACATCGGCTTTGAGGTTGCTTATGGACTCGCGGACTTTTTCCAGGGGGGGCGAAAGCGGAACCTTTTCTACCTCATAGCCCAGGTCTCCCAGTGCTTTATGGACGGCCTTTTGCGCGTCCATGACGCCTAGTTCCGCCTTGTCTTCACCGAGGCGGGAGTAACGGCCGGCAGCAGGCTGGTTATAGATGACGGTGGCTTTCTTTGGACACATGCGAATACCTTTCGAGGGCAGCGTTCAGAATGGAGGAGATCAGATTTTCGTAGCTGTTCCCCATCATCCGGTTCATAATTATAAGGTCGCTATAATTGGGATTCAGCCCGGGCAGCGGGTTTATCTCAAGGAAATTAGGCGTCCCATCACCGCTCAAGCGGAAGTCGATGCGGGCAAAATCCCGGCATCCCAGGACCTCGAAAATCCGGGCGCTGGCATTCCGGATCTTTTCCGTAACGCTGTTTTCGAATTTGGCCGGGCATTCGTATTCGACTAGTTTTTCCCAGTCGCGTTTGACCTCGAGCGAGTAGACGAAGTCGGCCTTGTTCGTTTTCGGTAATATTCGCATGATACCCACGATTCGGGTTGGCACGTTGCCTACCATCCCGACGGTAAGCTCATCGCCAGCCATAAATTCTTCTACTATCACCGGCTGGCGGTAGTATTCTAACAGATTACCCGCCATCTTAGTAATATCTTTTGCATGGTCGACTTTGGAAGCCAGGAGCACTCCCTTGCTCGACCCCTCGTGTACGGGTTTAACGAAGGCGGGAAACGGAAAATCGTCCCAGCTCGTCCGCATTAGCTGCTTTTCGTTGGTAATAATCCGCCATTTGGGCGTGTCGATGCCGGCGGCGGCGACGAGTTGCTTGGTCAGCGGCTTATCCAGGCAGACAGCCAGACATTGGGGGTCGGAGCCGGTGTAGGGTATGTCCAGCATCTCCAGGACGCCGGGCACCTGGGCTTCGCGGCTGCGATAAATGCCCAATCCCTCGGAGATGTTGAAGACGAAATCCACTTTTTCGCGGACGATAGAGGTCAGGAAATCGATCCCGCCGCCCAGGTAAACGGGGGAATGCCCCAGGGAAGTAAGTACCGCGGCGATGGCGTCGACGGTTTCTCGGGAATCGTATTCTTCGAGGGCGTCTATAGGATGGTCCTGACTTGCGGGCACCTTTTCTTTAAGGTCGTAAGTCAGGCCTATTCTCATTTGTGAGCTCAGTCTTCTCCCTTATTAAAGGCTGAAGGCCAACTGTTGGGCACGACCGTTGCCGACGACTCTGGCGGAAACGGGCCTGGGCAGGACCGGGTTGCGGTAACTGAAAATCTTTCCCTGGTAGTTTTTCAGTATCAGTTCATCTTCCTTTTGGGAAAGAACGTAGTCATGCTGCAATGGAATCTTGCCCATACCGCCGGGAGG
>JAUSGV010000070.1 GCA_030648675.1 Dehalococcoidales bacterium | reverse complement strand
TCTCCCGGGTTATCCGGATTTCAGCCACCGGCAAGCTCCTGCTTTATCTCGTCAGGGTTGTACCCGACGATGCATTTCTTGTTGTTAAGTACAATGGTAGGGAAGGAACCGCTCTGATTCCAGCGTGCGATAGTTTTCAAGACTTCTTCTCTTCCGGGGCTTTGAAGGAGGTCGACGTATTCGTAAGAATAATCGACGCCCAGTTCCTGCAGAAGTTCCCTGGTCTTGCGGCACCAGCCGCAGGTGCTGAGGGCATAAAGCATAACGTCACCGACTTTTTTCCCCTGGACGTGTTCGACAGTCATTCGTACTCCTATGTATTCTGCCCTTCCGTGCTCGATACGCCTGCGTGCCGTAACGCACTTCTGCGTGCAGGCACGGAATCCAGATCATTGATAAAAAGTCCCCTAGATTTCCCGATCGTGGGCATGACAACGGAGCTCTGATTTGATTATAACACGGCTGGAAAACAGACTTGCAAGTGTTGCGGAGGAATAGGAGAATAATAGTGGGAGACTGTTTTATTGAACTTGACAGTTTGGGCGTTAAAGTAATACTGTTCATACTTGTATGACAAAAGATAGCGATGGGGAGGGGACAATATGAAAAGTGGAGAATTGGTCCGGTGTTTTGGCTCGACGACTCTTGGCCCGCGCGGCCAGGTTGTCATTCCGGTCAGCGCCCGCAAAGATCTGGGTTTAGAATCCGGCGACACGCTGCTGGTATTCAGTAGTTTTCACGGCCACGGCGTAATGCTGCTCAAGGCGGACGCCATCGAGTCGATGCTGAGCAAAGCCAGCGAACGGATTTCGAACATGGAAAAACAGGTCAAAGACTACCTTCCTCCACCAAAGTCAAAGAAAAATTAGGGATCATCGGCCGGAAGATCGGTTGCATGCTATCGAGTCCAGTCGAATGTGCCGCATTTCAATTTCATAAACAAATTTGATTGTACCGGCCTGCGCGTGTCAAACCTTAATGTGCCTGATAATGACGGTGATTTTAGGGAGAACATTTCTTGCTGAAACTGATCAAATCTCTCAAACCTTTTGCAGGCAGTATTGCCTTGATATTCGTTTTATTGCTCGGCTCGGCTATCGCCGACCTGGCTTTGCCGGACTACATGTCCCGGATCATCAATGTAGGCATTCAACAGAACGGCATAACGAATGCCGCCCCTGAAGCGATACGCTCCAGCGAAATGGACAAAATATTAATTTTTGTCAGCGCCGGCGATAAAGCCGCCGTTATGAAGAATTACCAGCTCCTGGATAAGGCGTCTTTGTCCGCAGGAGATTACGATAAGTATGCGGCGTCGTATCCCGGCCTGGCTAACGGGACGCTCTACCGGCTGACCACGGACGATAAAACGGAAATCGCAAAACTGAATGCGATATTTGCCAAACCGATGCTTATTACGGCGTACATAGAAAGCGGGGAGGCGGGTAAAATCCTGCTTCCTGGGCAAACCTTACCGCCGGGAGTCGACCCGTTTGCCGTGCTTGCGGAATTGCCTGCCTCTCAGATCGAGGCTATTCGCCAGAATGCGGACACCCATTTAGCGGGCTTACCGCCGAGCGTGATAACGCAGTCGGATATCAGCTACGTTTCCGGCGAATACCGGGCTATCGGAATCAACGTCGACCGGATGCAAATTAATTACATGATAACGGCGGGAGCGTTGATGCTGCTGCTTACCCTGTTCAGCGCTTCCTGCTCTGTTGCCGTCGGTTTCCTGGCGGCGCTGGTTGCCGCCGGATTCGGTAGGACGACGCGGCGCAATATATTCACGCGGGTGGAGAATTACTCCAACACGGAGTTCGATAAATTCTCCACGGCTTCGCTGATAACGCGGTCGACCAACGATATCCAGCAAATACAGTTGCTGCTGGTAATATTGCTGCGCATCGTGTTTTATGCGCCGATAATGGGTGTCGGCGGCATCATCAAAGCTCTCGGTCAAGACGTTTCGATGTCCTGGATCATCGCGGCGGCGGTTATGGCCTTGCTGGCTTTGATCGGGGTAGTATTCGTAATTGCCATGCCGAAGTTCCGGGCGATACAAAAGCAGGTCGACCGGTTGAACCTGGTGACGCGCGAAATGTTGACAGGCTTGATGGTGGTCCGGGCGTTCAACACCCAGAAATTCGAAGAAGGCCGGTTCGAAAAAGCGAATGTCGATCTGACGAAGACAACCCTTTTCATCAACCGTGTTATGGTTTTCATGATGCCGGCGATGATGCTGATCATGAACGGGGTAGTCCTGCTTATCGTTTGGGTGGGAGCCCATCAGGTCGACAAGGGGGCGATGCAGGTCGGCAATATGATGGCCTTCATGCAATACTCGATAATGATAATTTTTGCCTTTTTAATGGTTTCCTTCGTGTTCATGATGCTGCCACGGGCGACGGTGTCGGCACAGCGGATCGCCGAGGTACTGGAGACGGAACCAAATATCAACAATCCAGAGAAACCAATGAAATTCACCCCGGACGTCAAGGGGCTGGTCGAGTTCCGGAACGTCGGTTTCAAATATCCTGACGCGGAAGATTACGTGCTCAAGGACATTTCCTTCATGGCTAAACCGGGACAGACCACGGCCATTATTGGCGGCACAGGGAGCGGCAAATCGACACTGATAAACCTTGTGCCCCGTTTTTATGATGTCACGGAAGGTAAGATACTGGTCGACAAACTCGATATCCGGGACGTAACCCAGCGCGACCTGCGGGATAAGATTGGATACGTTCCGCAGAAGGCCAGTCTATTTTCCGGTACCATCGAAAGCAATATTGCCTATGGTAAAGAAACGTACGACGAAGCCGAGGTCAAGCAGGCTGTGGAAACCGCCCAGTTGACGGAATTCATTTTATCCAGCGAACAAGGCTTGGCGACGCCTATATCGCAGGGAGGCAAAAACGTTTCGGGCGGGCAAAAGCAGAGGCTCGCCATCGCCCGGGCGCTGATAAAAAAGCCGGAGATATATATCTTCGACGACAGTTTTTCGGCAATCGATTTCAAAACCGATGCGTCTTTGAGAAAAGCGTTGAAAAAAGAGACCGGCAACGCCGCGGTGCTGATCGTAGCCCAGAGAATAAATACGGTACTGGATGCCGACCAGATAATCGTCTTGGAGAATGGGCGAATGGTGGGGAAAGGGACGCATAAAGAGCTCATGCAGAACTGCCAGGTCTATCAGGAGCTGGCTTTGTCCCAGCTATCTCGTGAGGAGTTAATGTCATGAGCGAAGTTAAAAATACGCCGATGAATAGACCTGAAGATAAGAGCCCGGCAGGTTTCGCCCCGGGGGGCAGAGGCCCGATGGGCGGACCTATGGGCGGGCACATGATGGGGATGCCGGGCCAGAAGGCTAAAGACTTCCGTGGTACGATGATTACCCTTTTCCGGTATCTGAAGCCTTACCGTATCTCCTTGATCGTTGCCTTTGTGCTCGCCGTTGCCGGCACGGCTTTTACTATCATCGGACCGAAGCTGGTGGGCAACGCCACCACAAAGTTGTTTGACGGTTTAGTCGCTAAGATAACGCGCGTGCCGGGCGGCGGAATCGATTTTACCGCCATCGGCCACATTCTGCTGCAACTGGTTGCCCTCTATCTCATAAGTACTGCTTGCAGTTACATTATGGGATTTATCATGACCAGCGTTTCAATAAAGGTAACCTACGACCTGCGGAAAAAGATAGCGGAAAAGATCGACCGCTTACCCATGAAACACTTCGACGCCAAGCCTTACGGCGAGGTGTTGAGCCACGTTACCAATGACATCGATTTGATATCCAATACGCTCAACCAGAGCATGTTCCAGATAGTGACGTCGGTCACGACCATTATCGGCGTTTTGATAATGATGTTCACCATTAACTGGCTGCTCGCGCTGGTTTCCATGCTGGTTGTTCCGGCTTCGATGGTGCTCATTATGGGTATCGTCGGCCGGTCGCAAAAATATTTCCGCGGGCAGCAAGACTACCTGGGGCACATCAGCGGGCACGTTGAGGAAATGTACGGCGGACATAGCGTCATGAAGGCGTTTAACGGCGAGGAGAAGTCCATCCGGAAGTTCGACAGCCTTAACGAAGAGCTTTACAAAGTGTCCTGGAAAGCGCAATTCCTTTCGGGGATCATGATGCCCGTGATGATGTTCATCGGCAACCTGAGCTACGTGATCGTCTGCGTCCTGGGCGGCTACCTCGTTATCCGCGGGTCTATGAACGTCGGCGGCATCGTCAGTTTCATCCAGTACACGCGGTCGTTTACCCAGCCGCTGGCGCAGGTCGCCAACATGGTTAACATCCTGCAGTCCACCGCTGCCGCAGCAGAGCGTGTATTTGAGTTTCTCCGCAGTGAAGAAGATATACCGGACGCCGCCAAACCGGTCGTGCTGGAAAAGGTTTCGGGTGCGGTCACCTTCAAGAACGTTTCCTTTGGCTACGAACCGGGAAAGATTACCATCAATAACTTCAGCGCGGAAATCAAGCCCGGTCAAAAGGTCGCTATTGTCGGACCGACCGGGGCGGGCAAAACGACGATGGTAAAGCTGCTGATGCGTTTCTATGACGTGAACAGCGGGGCAATACTGGTAGACGGTGTCGATATCAGAGACATGAAACGGCAGGACTACCGCTCGTCCTTCGGCATGGTTTTGCAGGATACCTGGCTGTTCAACGGAACTATTAAAGACAATATCCGCTACGGAAACCTGAAGGCGACCGATGACGATATTTATAACGCTGCCAAAACGGCGTACGTCGACCATTTCGTCCATACGCTGCCGGGCGGCTACGACATGGTGATCAATGAAGAATCGAACAATATTTCGCAAGGGCAGAAGCAGCTTCTGACGATCGCCCGGGCGATTCTGGCCGATCCGAGGGTTTTGATCCTGGATGAAGCGACCAGTTCCGTCGATACCAGGACCGAGGTATTGATCCAGAAAGCGATGGAAAACCTGATGCAAAGCCGGACTACATTCATCATCGCCCACCGGCTGTCGACGATACGCAACGCCGATGTCATCCTCGTCATGAGGGACGGCGAGATCGTGGAGCAGGGTAGTCACCAGCAACTTCTTCAAGCGAACGGCTATTACGCGTCGCTCTACAACAGCCAGTTTGAGACGACTATCGCCGATGTTGCTGGATAAAAATATTGCTAAGCAGAAGTTTTAGATAGCGGCAAAGTGAACCAGAAAGTGGACCCTTTTCCAGGCTTCGACTCTACCCAGATTCTTCCACCTTGAGCTTCTGTCAGGTGTTTGCAGACCACTAACCCCAGTCCAAGTCCACGTGATGTGGTCGATGAATGGCCGAGCCGCTCGAATGGCTGAAATAGTTTCTTCTGCTCGTCAGCAGAAATGCCTTTCCCCTGGTCGCTTACACCTACCATTATGTAAGGTTTTTTTTCTTTAACGGAAACCCGGATTTCAGTATTATCGGCAGAGTATTTGGCAGCATTATCCAGGAGGTTACGAAGTATTTGCTCCAGCCTTACCCGGTCGCCTTTTACCGGGGGCAATTTTTCCGGAATGTCAAGGGATATCCGATGAGAATTAAGATGCGGTTTTTCATGTTCGACCACTTGCTTGACGACGGAGTCAATATCAAGACTTTCCGTGCTTAGCGACAGTCGGTTCGCCTGGTACCGGGTTAGCTCGATCAGATTGTCGATCAGGTGAGACATGGAATCGGCGCTTGATGCCGCGTCTTTAAGTAACTCCTGCGTTTGTTCGATTGTTATTCCTTCGGACAGGGCGGTTAAAACCGCGCCTAATACCACTGTAAGGGGCGTGCGCAACTCGTGAGAGATCATGCCGATGAAATCGTCCTTTAATTTATCTGCTTTTCCCCGGTCGGTAACGTCTCGAAATACCAGCACAACGCCGAAGATGTTTCCCCCATTATCCTTGATGGGAGCGGCACTGTCATCTATCGAAATTTCCCTGCCATCCCTGGCGATAAGTATCGTGTGATTTGCCAGTCCTATAACGTTCCCTTCACGAAACACTCTTGTGACCGGGTTCTCGGCGGTACGCCGTGTATCCCGGTTTACTATTTGAAATACCTCGGCCAGTGTCCGGTTAACCGCTTCCTGATGCGGCCAACCGGTGAGTTGCTCGGCAACCGGGTTCATAAAGGTTACCAGGCTATTTCTATCGACGGCAATAACAGCATCTCCGATACTGTTCAAAGTGGTTGAAAACCACTCCTCACTCTCTTTTAGTTTTCTCTCCATCTGGTGCTTGTAGAGGGCCATATCCACGGCTACCCTGACTTCCCTCTCATTAAACGGCTTGACGATGTAGCCGTAAGGCTGTGTCATCTTAGCGCGCTGCACCGTATCTTCATCAGTATAGGCAGTAATATATATAATGGGAATATCGAATCGGGCGTGTATCTGCTCGGCAGCCTCAACACCGTCGATGTCCGGGCAGCATAATATCCATCAGGATAAGGTCAGGAGGCTGTTGCATTACTTTTTTTACAGCTTCTTCGCCGGAGTAGGCGATATCCGGGGTAGGGTAGCCCAGAGCGGCCAGCCTGCTTTGCAGGTCGAGTGCGGCGATAGCCTCATCTTCGACAATCAATATTTTTGCTTGGGACACGGTTACCTCCACAGCTACTTAGTTATACCACCCGAAAAAGCGATAGTAAATTTGGTGCCCCCTTCCCTGGAGATAGAAAGACTGCCGCCAAGCTGCTTCGTCAACACGTTTACCAGTTTCAGCCCCAGCGTCGGACAGTTTTCTATATTAAAGCTCTCGGGCAGTCCTATGCCATTATCGCTTACGGTCAGGATGAACCGGTTCTCTCCGTCACTGCGCAGGTTAACGCGGATTTCGGCGGTGCCTCCGTTACGCCTCGCCGGAAAAGCGTACTTCAGCGAATTCGAGACAAGCTCATTAACAATAAGTGCACAGGGGATTACCTTATCGACATCGAGCGTCGAGTTGTCGACACGTACCATGGGTATTACTTTCCCTTCGCTCGCTCCATAAGTGAGAAAAAGGTTGGTGATAAGACTTTGCAGGTACTCCGCCAGGTCGACCGTCGCCAATGACTCTGACTGGTAAAGTTTTTCATGGATAGGGCCATGGTGAAAACCCGGTTCTGGCTCTCTTTGAAAGTCACGATAGACCGTTCATCTTCGAGATAAGGTAATTGCAGGTTCAGCATACTGTGGATAATCTGGAGGTTGTTTTTGACACGGTGGTGGACCTCCCTGAGCAGCACCTCTTTTTCTCGAAGTGATGTTGTAAGCTCAGCGGTTCGTTCCTGAACCCGGACCTCGAGAATCTCGCTGGCCCCTTTCAGCTCGTCGTTGGAAGTGTTCAAATCATCTAGAATATTCAGCACCGCCCGCTGGGTCTCCTCTAGCTGGCTCTTTTCTTTATTAAAGTCCTCGAGGATGTTGAGGGTCGCCTTCTGTGTTTCTTCGAGTTGTGCCCTCTCACCGGTGAAATCGTCCAGGATATTCAAAACAGCGTACTGGGTTTCTTCCAAGCGCTTCTTCTCGGAGTTAAAGTCTTCGAGGATGTTCAGTGTGGCTCTCTGTGTTCGCTCCAAACCGCTTTTCTCGGCATTGAAGTCATCGAGCATGTTGAGCACTGCCCGTTGGGCATCCTCGAGCCGCTCTTTCTCGACGTTGAAATCTTAGAGAATGTTCAGCGTGGCGAGCTGAATATTGTGGGCCGATTCGGTTCTTTCGCCGGCTGGCTCGGCCGCTCTCTCCGGTTCAGCCGTTGACATTAACCACGCCCGCCTTTCTGCGCAGCTCCTCGATTTCCTTCTTCAGCTCTATCATCTTCAACTCCCGGCCTACAGTCAGCTTCTGGAAGCGTTCCAGTTCGGCCAGCCTTTCCAGTTCCTTGGTGCGCTGCTCGGCCACCTGGGCTTCAGCTTTTCTCAGGGCGGTAATGTCACGGGCAGCAGCGAAGACGCCGATAACATTGTCGTTGACATCCCGATACACTGAAGCGTTATACAGCACGTCTGTCTGTTTGCCATCGCGGTGACGGATGGTGAGGGGATAGTCGGTAACGTAGCCTTTCGCCCACACCTGCTGGTAGCCTTCCCGGGCTTTTTCCGGCTCAGTGAAGTAGTTGGCAAAGTCGGTCCCGATGAGCTTGTCCCGGTAGACGCCGGTGACCTTGATGGTGGCCTCATTTACGTCTGTAATTTTACCATCCGGGCTGATAGTGACCAGCGGGTCGAGAGAGGCTTCGATCAAGCTCCGGGCATACTG
>JAUSGV010000068.1 GCA_030648675.1 Dehalococcoidales bacterium | reverse complement strand
ATGCTAAAGGTAAACGTCGAGGACGCCGCCAAGGCGGATGAGGTGTTCAATATGCTGATGGGCGAAGAGGTCCTGCCCCGCAAGAACTTTATCCTGACGCACGCCAAGAGCGTCAAAAACCTCGACATCTAACGACCTTTTCGAACCCCTTCAGCTGCATACCAAAAGTTGTCATTCCCGTGAAAACGGGAATCCAGGTCAACTAAATCAGGCAGATTTCTAGTGTAGTGTCTCGTAAATATATATACATAACTGTCTGCTTCCCTCGAAAGAGGAGGAAGGACTCTCCCCCTTTGGAAAAGGGGGACTAAGGGGGATTTTGAGTTGTCACTTGTTATCCTCATCTGTAAACCCTTTTGTAAGACACTACACTAGGGCTGAGGAAGCTCTAAAAAATGTTTCTCTCCCCTTGCGGTGCCGATTCACTAACTTCTTCGGCATCCCGTATGAGTGGAACGAATCGGGAGAGAGATGTAAAGCCTGCCCCGTACTAGATACGGGGTGAGGGTGTTACCCACTTCATTATTATCGTCGTTGTGTGTCAGACCCACTAACCATACCGACGAAAGTCAAGGACCCCGCATTTATCGGGGTCGGTATCCAGAATCCCCCCCAACCTGTCATTGCGAGATTCGGCTTCCAGCCGAACCGAAGCAATCCATATAAACCGTTTAGCTATTAGTGCTTCACTATCCAATGCCAAACACTTTTTAACTTTGGATTTTATTTGACCTTTGGATTTTAGAATTTGGATTTTAACCCTATCCCTTCAGCCATCCCGTATGAAATCGGGACGGATTTAGTGCTTCGGATTTCGTCTGTCGGTCTTTGGTTTTTGACATTTAGTTTTTATTTGAACTTTGGTTTTTGGATTTTATTTGGCATTTGGATTTTGTAATTTGGATTTGCGTGGGATCTTTACTCTTTGGTTTTTGCTCTTTTATATTTTATTTTGTATCTTTTATCTTACATAAAGCCCGTGCTCTTTGATGTATTCCGCCACCGGTGCCGGGACCATGGTTTTCCACGGTACTCCCTGGGCTACCCTTCTTCTTATTTCCGTCGCGGAAACGTCGATCTCCGGTTTGTCCAGCAATACCACGCTCCCCGACAAGCCGGGTACCTGTTTCTCCATGGCATCCATATCGGGTAAAGAAAATCCCGGCCGCGGGACTACCGCGATGCGGCACAACTTTATCAACTGGCCGACGCTCCTCCACTGCGGCAAACGCCACAGCCCGTCCCTGCCGATGATGAAATAGATCTCCGCCCCTTCGCCGAATTTGCGGCGAAATTCGCGTATGGTTTGGACGGTGTAGGTAGAGCCGGGACGATTCACTTCCGATAGAGACAACTCAAAATCGGGATGACCGGCGATAGCCAGGCGGACCATTTCCACCCGCTGCTCCACCGGCGTGATAGTTTTATTCGACTTCATCCATGGCTGACCGGCGGGAACGAAGATGACGTTTTGCAGCCCCAGCCGCTTTTTGACCTCTTCCGCAACCTTAAGGTGCCCGATATGCACCGGGTCGAAAGTGCCGCCCAGGATCCCTGTTTTCAACCCTACCACTCCCACTGCAGGTGGCCGCAGCGAACTATGTCGCCGGGTCTGATGCCGGCTTTGGTCAGGGCTTTGGTCGCGCCCGCTCTGTCGAACCGTCCCCGCAAATACTGTATCACCGCCGCGTCGGCGGCTTCGAAGCCGGCGACAGTGTTCTCCAGTTCCGGGGACTCGATTATAAAGGTACCATCCTGTTTGCTTACTACCGGAGGTCCCTTCCTCGGCTTCGGACGGAACACTTTTTGCGGGAGGACCTCGGCGGCAATCGGTTTCTCCGCTTCCCGGTCGAGCAGCTTTTTTGCCTGAGCCATTAGTTCGCCGACACCTTCCCCGGTAGCGGCAGAAACGAAAGAGACCGAAATCCCGGCGCTATGAAATTCCTGCTTGATGCCCGCCAGGGCCGACTTTACCTCGGTCAGGTCGCATTTGTTAATCGCGACTATTTGCGGCTTTTGGGCCAGCAGCGGGTCGAACTGCCCCATTTCATTGTTTGTCTGCTGAATATCTTCTACCGGCGACCCGGAAGTGCCGTCGATCATGTGGATAAATATCTTGGTCCGCATCGCGTGACGGAGAAATTCGTATCCCAGCCCGCGCCCGAGGTGTGCCCCTTCGATCAGTCCCGGAATTTCGGCCATGACAAAAGTGTCCTGACCCACTGTTACCACGCCGAGAACCGGTTCCAGGGTAGTGAAGGCGTAGTTGGCTATCTTGGGTTTTGCCGCTGAGGCAGCCGCCAGCAGCGACGATTTACCGGCATTGGGGCGGCCGATAATACCGACGTCGGCGATCAACCTCATTTCCAGCATTATCCGGCGTTCTTCGCCCGCTTCACCCTTTCGGGCTAACCGCGGTACCTGGTTGACCGAAGAAACGAAATGCGTGTTTCCCCACCCACCCCTGCCTCCCAGGGCAACAACTACCTCCTCGCCCGCTGTCGCGAGGTCTTTTACCAGGGTTTTGGTGTCGTCCGGCATTATCTCCCAAACTATGGTTCCGGCCGGAACGCGAAGGACCAGGTCTGCCCCTTCTTTGCCATGCATCTTTTTTCCGCGGCCGTTACCGCCTTTAACCGCCCTGTGAAGGCTCTTGTACCGGAACTTTACCAGGTTGCTTATCTCAGGAAATGACATGACAACGACATTACCGCCGTTGCCCCCATCGCCCCCATCCGGACCGCCGAATGGAACGTATTTCTCATGCCGGAAACTGACTACCCCGTCACCCCCGTCACCGGCTTTTACCAGTATTTCTGTTCTATCGAACATTTAACTTATTAACGTATCCTTATATTTTGTTTATGGTTAAAGAATAAATAGAACGGTAGTATTAGTAATACTAACACACCTTGAATTAGTCTTGAAATCTGACGAGGGACTAGTCCTGAAGGAGGATATTGCAGACTAACCGGGGAAGAGTTATTAAAGCGCCGGTGGAACTATCGAAGGTTTTGCCGGGTTATTAAAAATTACCTTCCGGCCGGAGCGGAAACGGTATATAGCCTCTGTTGGATGTCAAAAACTTTCCGCTGCAAAGACGGACAATCATTAAGAGAAGTCGCAATTTTTTGATAAGAATAACTGACCGTGGCCGGACTGCGGCCGCCCAGTTCCTTACCGACTTCGTCCAGAGAGCAATCGGTCTCCTGCCGGATGAGATACATGGCGACCTGCCGGGCGAGCACCGTGGCCTCGTCCTTCTTCCGGCTCTTCAGGTCGGTCGGGGTCAACTGGAAGCTGTTCACTACCGCTTCGATGATCAGCAGCGGGGTCACCGTTTTTTTCTCCTCATTGGCGGCGACGTCGCGCAGCGCCTGGTTGACCAGTTCGGGCGTCAACCCCGTCTTTATCAACTTGGCGTAGGCGATCACCCGATTAAGCGCCCCCTCCAGGGCACGGATGTTCTGTTGGACCTGGAGAGCGATGACTTCCAGGATGTCGACGGACACGTCGATGCCTTTTTCATCGGCCTTGTTTTGCAGGATGGCCAGCCGGGTCTTGAAATCGGGGGGTTGGATGTCGGTGACCAGGCCCCACTCCAGGCGGGAGCGGAGGCGCTCCGGGAGGCTGGGGATGTCCTTCGGCCGCTGGTCGCTGGTTACGGCGATCTGGCGGCTCGAGTTATGCAATTCGTTGAAGGTGTGGAAGAAACTTTCCCCGGTTTGCTCTTTACCGCTGAAGAACTGTATGTCGTCGACAAGCAGCATGTCGGCGTTGCGGTACTTGCCGCGGAAATCTTCCATTTTCTTTTCCCGCAGGGCGGTCATCAACTCATTGGTGTATTGCTCGGCACTGACGTAGATGACCTTCATGTCGTGGGCCTGGGCGAGATTGCCGATGGACTGCAGGAGGTGCGTCTTGCCGAGTCCGGGACCGGCGTGGATGAACAGCGGATTGTAACTGTGTCCGGGATTTTCCGCGATACCATGAGCGGCGGCGAAGGCAAGCTGGTTGCCGTTGCCGACGACGAAAGAATCGAAGGTGTATTTGGGGTTGAACAGGGGCATCCTCGCCTGGTGCGGAGAAACGGGTTTTATCCGGTTGTCCGGACGAACCAATGTTTTAGCGGGGCTGTCGTGGATCTGGAATTGGACCCGCATTTCCTGCTGGGTCAGGTCGGTAAGGACCTTTTCAATTAGAGACCGCTGATTTCTATCAAGGTATTCGGCGACGAAAGTGTTCGGTACGCCGATGATAAACTGTCCGTCCTGGCTGTTCAGACCGGTGGTCCCTTTCAGCCAGGTATGGTAATTGGATTTGTTGACTTGTAGTTGTAATTCACCAAGCGCAGCTTCCCAGACATGCTGCGCCGATTGTTTTTCGGTCAAATAAAAGGGCTCCTTTGAGCCAGATTTTAATTCAATAAAATTCTGGTTGCAGGGCGAGACCTGCGAAGAAAATCGGGACAGGTAATAGCATAGTGTCGGGGGTTTTTAACGGCAACCGTTTTGTCGGGGATTGCCAGCTACTTTTACCCCTTTAATAGCATTTACAGGGTCTCTCGCGCTCGTTTTTTTGCCATTTTTCGCGTCCGTAGACTTGACGGGGTTGGCGGTTGGTAAATTTTTTTAATGGTGTTAAAATGACCCCATTAACCATACCGGCGAAAGCCGGTATCCAGAAGGTATTACCCCTCTTTACCAAAGAACCTGTCCTGAGCCTGCCGAAGGAGGGGTGAGGGGAGATTTTGATCTGTCATTCCCGCGAAAGTCGCAGATCCCGTATATTAATCGGGACGGGAATCCAGAAATACCCTGCTCAACTTGTCATCCTGAGTCCTTCCGATGAAGGACGAAGGATCTGGGTGAGGGGTGTATAATCTGTATCGCGAAACACTTTATCCCGTACCATACCGGCGAAAGCCGGTATCCAGCGTCTTTTCTCTCTCCCAAAGTCCTTAACCTGCCGCAGCAGCAAGGATAACGGGTGCCCTCAGGGCGCCGGAGAGGCAAGAGCCTGCCCTGGTGAGCCTTTAGCCCTGAGTTCATCGAAGGGGAAGTCGAATGGACTCCGTCTTTTTCCCTCTCCCTTGACGGGAGAGGGAAGGTGAGGGTGAAATAAAATTGCGCATCGTCTTCATGGGCACTCCCCAGTTTGCCGTACCGGCTCTCGAGCAGCTCGTGCTCGATGGCTGCGACGTCGCTGCGGTCTATACCCAGCCGGATAAAGAAGCCGGCCGGGGACGGATGCCGCTGGCGCCGCCGGTTAAGCGAGCCGCCCTTGCACTCGGCCTTCGCGTGGAGCAGCCCGTTAGCCTGAAACAGGCTGACGCGGTGCAGCAGCTTGCGGATTTTCGGCCCGACGTCATCGTCGTCGCGGCCTACGGCAAGATCCTGCCCTCGGGCGTCCTTTCCCTGCCGCCGCATGGCGTGCTAAACATTCATCCTTCCCTGCTGCCCCGGTTCCGCGGGGCATCTCCCGTAGCCTCGGCCATTTTGGCCGGAAACCAATTCACCGGCGTCAGTGTCATGCTGCTGGACGAAGGCATGGATACCGGGCCGGTCCTGGCCCGGGCGCAGGTTTCCATTTCGCTGTTGGATACGGCCGGTTCGATGACGGACAAACTTGCCCGCGTCGGGGCCAATTTACTGCTCGACGTCATACCGCGCTGGCTGAAAGGAGAGCTTGTCGCCCAGGCGCAGGATGAATCGCAGGCTACTCTTACCCGTAAATTCGAAAAGGAAGACGGCGAAATCGATTGGTCGCTGCCGGCAAAAGAAATCTCACTCCGCGTCCGCGCTTTCACCCCGTGGCCGGGCACCTACACCCGCTGGCAGGGTAAGCAGGTCAAGATAACACGGGCAGTGCCCTTACCCGCCGCAACAGCGGTCAAACCCGGGCAGGTAGTGTCTCTGGGAGAGGGGAAACTCGGTATCGGCACCGGGGACGGCATCCTGGGCGTTTTACAGGTGCAGTTGGAAGGTAAGCGGGAAATGACTGCCGCCGCCTTCCTGAACGGGCAGCGGGATTTCCTGGGAGCCGTCCTCCCAAGTTAGTTGCTCCCTTGTCATTCCCGCGAAAGCGGGAATCCAGAATCATCATGACCAATTTGTCATCCTGGGTATTATGCCCATCCTGAGTCCTTCCGCCGAAGAGCCTGCCCCGTACTTGATACGGGGGAGATAGAGGGGGATTAACAAAGAAGGATGTTCTTCCTTTAAGAAAGGGAGATTAAGAGGGATTTTAGGAAGAGCTTGAATCTACCTTACTCTGGAAATCTGAAAAACCTTTCACGCCGGCTTCGTTCTAATATGACCGATGCAGAAATTAGGCTGTGGGCAAAAATAAGAGTGGACCAAATAAACGGATACCGGTTTTATCGGCAAAAGCCCCTTGGAAACTATATCGTCGATTTCTACTGTCCGAAGGCAAAACTTGTCGTTGAGGTCGATGGCAGCGAGCATCTTGAAGAATCCGGAGCAAAGAAAGACGTCATGCGAGACAGATATTTGAGAAATCTCGGACTCAGAGTGTTGAGATTTACCAATATCGAAGTGCTGACCAATATACACGGTGTAGTTGAGAGTATATTATCTAGTATGAATAACGCTTCTACGAAAGAATAAAATCTCCCTAATCCCTTTCCGATTCGCACGCTCATACGGAATCCAGACTTTGCCAAAGAGGGGACGTTCTCCCTTTTTAAAAGGGAGATTAAGAGGGATTTATGGGAGATAGAGAGGATTAACTCGGATTGTGGTAGGAGGCAATATCTTGGACTCGCCAGACAACTTAGGCATTTTTCAAACCCTCGTCGATATCGTCGCCAAACTGCGCTCGAACTATTCAGACCGTTTCTCTCCCCTTGGGGGAGAGACTCCTTCATCTTTCCTCTCCCTTGACGGGAGAGGCTAGGTGAGGGTGAATTAAATTGTTAGTCACCTATACCTGATCAGGAGGCAATACTTTGGACTCACCAAAAAATCTGGGCACCTTTAAAACCCTCGTCGACATCGTTGCCAAACTCCGCTCGAAAGAAGGCTGTCCCTGGGACCGCGAACAAACCCACACCTCGCTGCGGGAGCACCTGCTGGAAGAGTCCTACGAGGTGCTTGAGGCCATCGATAGAGAAGACTGGCCGGAACTGAGCGTCGAGCTGGGGGACCTTCTGCTGCAGATCGTCCTCCATGCCCAGATCGCGAGTGAAGCGGGCGAGTTTGAGCTGGCCGACGTCCTTACCAGCATCAACAAGAAATTGATCCACC